>NZ_DKJS01000085.1:157728-198657 GCF_002455205.1 Lysinibacillus sp. UBA6686
GCATTGGCATTCCACCTGGCATCATTGGAAATCGCCTCCATCAGGTGCTAGAATAAAAGAATGTTGAGTGTAAAAAGCCCAATTCGAATAATAGTCAAAGCTCATTGTATCATTCTCCCTTTTTCTTTATTATGGAATAAAATCAAATTGTTTTTATTCTGCAATCAGTTTCATTATATTAGTCATACTATATAAAGCATGGGCTTTAATCTCGTATAAGTAAAACCCCCACAATTTATTCAGCTAAGATATATGACTATACCGTTATGCAAATCAATTTTTCTACTTAACAATCGTAGCTTCTCCATAATTATTACGATCGTGACCTGCACATTTTAATTCTAGATTTTTTAATAAAATTTCCATCTTCAATTTCTTCTAATCTCATAGTGATTATAAAATGAACACCTTTATCAGTTTAATCACATTATTCTTTACTGAAATTTTATTAATATTTTTTAACTCTATTGGTTTTAAGAAAGCTTCTCTAATTATTTGCTTTATCATTGAACGCTCATTGTCATAGTATTTGTCATAATGAACTTATCTACGAAACTATTGATTTCAATAATAAATGAATATAATAAATCAACTTACATTACTCAATGGAGTGTTGAAATAAAAAGGAGTATAAAAATCATGAAAAAATTTTTAAAAATATTCAAGTGGATGGTAATTATAATGACAGCAAGCATAGCATTGTTTATTACCGTTAACCATTTTAATCCGGCCCCACTTTTAAAAGTGACAGGAAGTTTTCTAGGAGCTGAATACAGTTACGATAAGCGTGTTGAACAAACAGAAGAGGTATTAAGTGACAATACAAAAATATATAGAAATGTTGCCTATGCAAGTAATTACCCTAATAATTATTTGGATATTTTTGTACCAGAAGGAGATACAACAACTACAAGACCAGTGCTTTTTAATATACATGGTGGCGGATATGCATGGGGGGATAAAGTAGATAATGAAGAATTTGTTCAACACTTTGTTGATGAGGGTTACATTGTAGTCTCAATGAATTATGCTTTATCTCCTGATTATTTATATCCTGTTCCAATTATTCAAGCAACAGAAGCTCTAGGGTATGTTGCTGAAAATGCAGAAAAATATGGTATCGATAATAATAACTTTGTGATTTCTGGTGAATCGGCTGGTGGACAATTAGCAGGCCAATTAACAATTATTCAAACTAATAATGAATATGCAGAAAAATATGGGTTTAAGGTAACAAAGGATATAACAATAAAAGGAGTTATTTTAAATTGTGCCTTAATAGATATAAAACGTGTCGATAATACAGGTTTTGCATTTACAAACTGGCTTTTCAACGGTATGATTAGAGCTTATTTTGATTCAAATGAATTTCAAAGTCTATCCGAGGTAGCGGAAGCAAATGTTATTGAAAATGTAAATGTGGATTTTCCAAGTACTTATTTAACTGAGGGAACATTTGCAACCTTCACGGATCAAGCATTAGATTTCGAAGAAAAGTTATCATCCTTAGGAATAGATGTTACATTATATATAACTCCTGAAGAATCGAATTTAGCACATAGTTATAATGGTGATTTTTCAACAGAGGAAGCACAATACAATATTGCTCAAGAGCTAGATTTTATGAAGAAGGTTACTCAGTAATGAAAACTTCCCAACCATACAGATTTAGTGTTATGCAATTATCTACCATTCTGTAGGAAATAATATTCCAATTGCAAGGCAAAATAAAATCTCATCATGAAATACCAATGGAAGTAATTATACATAGACTATTAACCACATTATAAAATTCCCTTTTAGCCATCCCTTTGAAAAGTGATGGCTTTTTAATTAATAACAATTGAATCACCAAGCCACTAATAAAGAAGATTTTTGTTCTCTTCATTTTATTTATTTAACTTTCCAATAAGTGTTTAGTCCATTACTTTTTAAAGTGGCGTTTTTCGGTACTTGGGTAATTAGAAAAAGATTAAGTAGATCGAGTGATGACCCTAATGAGTTGAGTATGATTAAAAATTTTAATGTAGTCGTTAATAGCCCGAATACGCTTAAAATTAGTGGGAAAATCATTGAAATAATAACAAAAGGAGCAATTGAAATGATAATAAATCTTGACTTTGAAATCTCTTCTTCTGTTAGCACAAATGCCCCAAACCAGGTAAACCCTATATATGTTTTATTGGATTTAACAAAATTCGGAATGAAAATTAAATGAATTAATTCATGAATTACTAACAGTAACACTAACAAAAAAATACTACTTAAATTAATAGTAATTGATAATTTATCAGGTTTTATTCCAAAATCGTTCAAAGAAATAGTGTTAAAGATTTTTATTATCCCAATAGAAATGAATGTAGCGACTATCATTAAGGGAGTAGATAACAAAATTGCACTTAATACATTCCTAGGCTCTTTTATTAAATTCCAATTATTTCCCAACAATTCTACATGTACATTTGGATTACTTTTAGGCAATTTGTTTATTATTTTCACCAAATCAACCCCATTCATATTTCTTTTTATTAAAGCTTTCAAAACCCCAAATAATACCATTTTTTCAGTATGAATATCCAATACTCTTGCTATATCCTGCATGATAGTTTAATAATACCACGAATCAAATTAATTTGGATATTTATTTCCATTTTTAATACCAATCAGGTTTCTAACAGTTGCTTACCTTAAACTTTGGAGGCTGTCAAGTTAAGTTAACCAGTTAAAAAGATACTGGCTTCTAAATAAGCTGTTAAGCTAAACTTATATTTAAAATTGACACAAAAAACGCTATATGTAAATGATATACTAAATTTATAAGTACAATTAACTTGAAAGAGGGATTTTATATGTCCGAAAACAAGGGATTTATTAGGGATGGTTCTGAAAAGGATGTAAAATTTTCTGTGATAATACCCGCTCATAACGAAGAAAAGTATATAGGGGAATGCCTAGAATCGATTGCTAAGGCTGCACAACCTTATAAAAATCAAGTTGAAGTGATTGTTGTATTAAATCGTTGTACAGATAGAACAGAGGAAATTGCTAAATCATACAATTGTGTGACTTTGGAAAATAACGATAAAAATTTATCCAAAATTAGAAATGCAGGAGCTGCACTAGCAAAAGGTGAAATCCTGGTTACCATTGATGCTGATACTCGAATGACAGAACACTTGTTAACAGAAGTTGAAAAGAACCTGACTTCAAATCAATATATTGGTGGAGGCGTGAACGGAAATTTTGAAAGAGTTTCCCTAGGGATAATTGTTTCGACCATGCTATTGATTGTTCCCATATTGTTTAAATATGGATTTATTTCTGTAGGAATTTTTTGGTGCTATAAAAAAGACTTTCAGGCAATTAAAGGTTTTAATGAGAACATGCTTATGGCAGAAGATGCTGACTTTGCAAAGCGATTAAAACAATGGGGTAAGACAAATGGGAAAAAATACGGGACAGTTAAGAATGGAATGATTACTTCTTGCAGACGATTTGACCATTATGGGGACTGGGTTTTACTTAAACGACCTGGTATGATTTTAGCTTATCTAAAGGGCAATAATGATAAGGCTGCTAATGAAGCCTATTATGACGATCAAGCAAGATGATAATGTAGTAAACTTCATTGTTTATATTAAAGATATTATAACAGATAACTAATATTAGTTGTCTGTCTTTTTATATTAAGAGTCGATTAGTGGTAAATATAACGAACTACCTAAAAGTTAAAATACTGGATATTGCTAGAACTAAAAAAACAGGTTTCTGTATTAGTTTTTTGATCATTTTGGTTTCTGTTGACTAAATTTTTATATACAACACACGATCATAAAATGTTAAATAACAGGTTAAAAAAGGAGTGTATAGATGAAAGATTGCCCGAAATGTTTAGCACCTAATGCTTATAAAAAAATACATAAGGATAGTTATATTTCATATATTTGTGAATACTGTGGGTCCGCTATGGAAGATACTATGATTTTCGAAGAAGGAGAAGTTACTTCAATCACAGAAGATAATGTTACGGAAAATAGGTCACCTTCAACAACAATAATTAAAATCGATAATGAGTCAAAAAGTAATAAGCCATTTATCCTATTACTAGTTCTACTACTCATTTTTTGTTCCTTACCATTTATAAGTAGTCGTTCTTTCCTTGACGATCTCAAAGAAATATTTAAGATTGAAAATAATGAAGCAGAGGATTTTAATACGGAATATAGCATGAAAACATTTAATCCTAACTAGAAGATAAAATTTATGTGGAAATAAAACGAAACAGGAATTGGTAATTTTATTTCCCAAGAATTATATGAAAAATGACTAAGGTAACCCTTATGAATTGCTCTTTTGTCAAGTAGAAGAGAAATAGTATAAATATGTTAAGCGGCTTGAATCCTGAATTCAAAAGAGTTCAAGCCATTTAACCGTTTATTAAAATGATTATAAAAACGAATAATGTCACCCATTACCGTTTCTATGTTCTGCTGTAATTCTTTCAATCCATTTGTATCCCATGAGGAAATTTCGAAGCTTAGGTGCCACCATAGCTCCATTTGACGCACAATATTAATTCAATTTCCGAGGATTTTTTAAATAAATGAACCACCTTAAAATTGTTTCTACTGGTCCGAGTGAAAAGCGCTTTAAATAGTGTTGACTTGCTTTGAGCTGAATGCCATAAATAATGACCGATAAAAGGATTCCAACAAATATACCCAATTTCCCAAACAACCCAAAACCATACCCATAAAAAATTATTGTACAAATGATTGATTGCATTAAATAGTTTGTGAGCGATAATTTCCCAATGGGAGCAAAATAATAACTTATTGTCTTTTGATAGCGACTAAAAAGCCATGCGAATAAGGCAATATAACCTATCGCTAACACATATGTCCCTGTAGAATATATAAATAAGCTGTATGGTGTGTCAAAAATAATGAACCCCTTCAGCAATAGCCCGACTGGTACGAGCAGCGCCACTTTTTTATAGGTTCTACTATTATTTTCTAGCTGCAAAAATGCGCCCCTTTTCGCCATCCCCATTCCAAACAATACAAATGGGCCGACTGCAAGAAAGCTTACACCAACAAAGAAAAGCCAGCCAATTGGTAGGATGAAAAATAGTGAAAGTCCACCCTCTACAATGAATTCACCTAATCGTTGTGTTAATATTTCTGCATATGTACCGTTTTGATAAATCATGATTTCCGTATCTGTTAAAGGCTTTATAAGCTGTATGAAGCTGTTGCCAAGAAAAGCTCCTACACTAAGGATTGATGTTAAAATGAACCCCCATACAAAATATGTTTTCACATTGCGCTTTAAAAAGAATAATAATAAAATGAAAAGTGTCGAGCCATACATTAATAAAACATCGCCTTCCCACAAAAGTGCAATATGCATCGCCCCTAATACAGATAGGCCTACTGCTCGTCGAAATACAATATTTTTGTACTTTACCCCTGAAGCCTCTCGTGATTCAATCATTTTTATCAAAACATAACCAAATACAAAACCAAAAATCGGATAAAATGAACCTTCTACAAAAATTTTCACAAAATAATAGCTTACTTTATTAAGTCCACTCGCCGATTCAATAATTTCCACTCCTGAAGAACCAAATTGGAAGGAAAGCATATTAGCTATTAAAATTCCGATTAGGGAAAAACCTCTTAATGCATCCATCATTTCCACACGTTCTACTTTCAATCTCTCACCTTCTTTTTTATCATTAATTACTATACGAATGTAGAGAAGAATAGTTTCGTAATTATTGTAAAAAACTATTTTATATACCAAAAAGTAACTCTCTATCTTTTACTTAAGACTAATTTCTCCCTAATAAGTTATTAACTCCAATTTTTTAATTTCTGCAAATAAAAAAACCACATCTTTTTAAATATGTAGCAGTGTAGTGTTACGTAACATTGAAAACCACAAACATTCCTTTTAGGGAAATCACAATTAAACAAGGGTATGTCTCTTAAAAGATTTGTGTAATTAATGGTTTGTCTGGGGAGATTTTAACCTAAGAGTAAGAACAAAAAATTTTCAATGTTACGATGAAGAACAGAATAAGACCGTATACCAATGTTGATTGAAAGTGGACAACCTATAAAAACGGTTAGGTGACACTTTAGGAGTTATGTTGCATTTTAAAGATAAAAAATCTATCTCTTTTGGATAGCTTTTCAGACTATTAAATTCCAATAACTAAACTATTGCGTGCTGCTTCATCAACCCTTTCCTAATTAAAGGTAAGTGTGTTCAGAAAAGGACGAGTTTTGGAACAAACGATAACTTCTTTAAATTAAAATAAGCGATAATAAAATTGAGTAAGTATTTTTGTTCCACAATGGAGCCATTAAGGAATAGGAAAATAAAAAGGTCTAGCCAAAGTATCCAGGAGAAAATAAGTTTAAGGGGTTACTTGAATAGTAACCCCTTAGCACTATTTATTAAACAATTTATAGCTATTAAAAAGAGATAAGAATTGTTCAAAGTTAATGTCGTTTATATCATTGATTTTTGCATGTTTTAAGGCTTTATTAAATTGATTTTTTGTGAATATTTTCATGTACTCTTTGTTAACCCATTTTATCACAAAATATTTATATTTCTGCCTATCTTCATGCGAAATTTTTGATTGTTTTCTTTTTACTTTGATTAATGAGCTATTAACTTTCGGTCTCGGATGAAAATATTCTCTAGGAACCATACTTAATATGGAAATATCAACTTCTGCCATTAAAAGTAACGCCAATGAACGATTTGTATTTAATAGCCTTTTCGCAAATCCATACTCCACTACTAAATAACTAACGGTGGCTTTACTTTCAAAAACAATTTTTCGTATTATATCTGTACTTATGTTGTAAGGTATATTTCCAAATATTTTATATAACTTGTTCTCAGGAAACTTAAACTGCAATATATCCTCGTTTATAACATGAAAGTTATTGAAATTCGCAAGTTTTTTTAGCGTAGTCTTACATAATTTAGGGTCTATTTCAATAGCTGTCACATAATGGCACCTTTGAGCCAATTCAAGCGTGAAATGACCTTTACCTGAGCCAAGTTCAAAGATATTATCATTTATATTTATACTTATATTACTCAATATTTTATTTATATGATGTTTTGAAGTAATAAAATTTTGACTGTCTTTTATATTTATTTTGTTCATTATAACCCTCTCCAAGTGGTTATAATGAATTTTTTATATTAATAATTCATTATAACCATTTATTTTTCGTTTGGTTGATAATGAACTGTGTTAATTACAAAAATGCTAAAAATACCCATATGTTAATTCTCCTTCAATGATGATATTTAAATTTCAAACTCATACACAATTGGGATTGTCAATCACAAATACACAACAATTATTCATTAGAAAAAACCCTTTCTTGTAAAATTATAATAATTATAGCAGAACCATTGATCAATTACGCCCTAGTGTAATTGCGTCCGGATTTTTTTCGAGCTCGCTCGAAAAGCTCCTCTTCATATTCCGGGACATCGCCAGGGGCTTTAGGCCAGCATGATGTTGGTCACTCAGTCGTTGCCACAGACGTAGCGTTCATAGACTGAGTTCTGCTATTTCAGCGGGTATTCTTTAGAGGTGGGAGTATTCTGCTGAATCAATATAAAACGCCCCATTTCAAACACAATCCTTATTCAGCAGCTGTTGCAGATGGTGAATTACGTATATCTTGACATTAACNNGTTAATGTCAAGATATACGTAAGGTGATTTTAAAAAAATGAGGTGATTAGTTTTGTATACAATTTCTGAAGTTAGCAAGAGATTTAATATTTCGAAGCGAACGCTGAGATATTACCATGAAATCAACTTGCTTGTACCCAATGTTAATCCAGAGACAAACTACAGATATTATGGCAATACACATTTAATTGATTTACAAATCATTATAAACTTGAAAAAGCTTGGCATAACACTCAATCAGATTAAAAATATGTTAGTAGAGATTAATGCTAAGGATACAAATAGACATTTGAAAAATGCAATAGATCTGGAAATATCATTCATAGAGGAAGAAATTGATAAATTAATGAATAGAAAAAATAAACTACTAAGACTAAAAAATGGAGTAGAAATAAACCCTAAAATGGAGCATTTTAATATTCAAAGGCTTCTTGAATATATAACGGAGTATGATGCAGGTAAGCGTAATACTTTCTCGTCACAAGACTTTACTGTGAAAGAAATTGAAGTATTAAAAAACCTTCCTAATTTAGATAATCCCACTGCAATTGATTCAGATTTGAGAGAACTCTTACAAATGATTAGCGGTGGTTTGGAAAAATCAGACGATTTGCTAGAACAACAGATATACACAAAATACATTCAGGTTATTCCACCTTTATTTAACTATGATAGTAATCTGGAAAAAAAGTATTTCGATGTATTAGAGGAAAGTTTGTTAACAGAGCCAAAAGTTATCCCTTTTGATCAGGCATTTTTCAACTATATCAATAGGATATTATTGAAGTTTGACGATGGGAGGAAGTAAAATGCCTATACTAACTTTAATTATTATTTGTGAAATCTTATTCTGGGTATTTGCAATTCTTGGCGTCTTTTTTAGATCGATTATTAAAAACAACAAACTAGGTAGATTTTTCCTTATACTTATTCCTATAGACGATGTGCTACTAATTATTTTTAATATCGTCTCACTATTGATTGGTGAACCTTTTTCTTATAGTCATAGTTTGTCTGGTCTTTATTTAGGTATAACAATAGCATTTGGTGAAACCATCATTAAATGGTTGGACAATAAAATTAATAAAGTCAAAACGATCAAGAAAAAAGGTTACGACTATGAAATGTTTCATTTTAAAAAATGGCTACTTGCTGTATTAATTTATCTTATAGTTATGGGCGTATTTTATATTATACTTATTATAATTGGAAAAACATATAACACGTTTGAAGCATTGCCCGGATTCGCCATTGTTACACTTATTTGGTATGTAACAGGACCCCTTTGGGTAAAAGAAAAAAGTTAGAGTTCTAGGTTTTGTTTCGACAAAGATTGTTTTATCACTGTATACCATTAAATAATGTAGTTATAACAAGGACTAGTTGGAATCCATCAATTTTTATTGAAGGATCGGGCGAAGTTGTGGCACAAGCAATTAAAGAGATGGCGGAGGTAGTGATCCTTAAAGTTAGATTTTTAACTCTAACCTTAGGAATGCAGGACCCGATCGCCATCTCTTTTTATTTGGCATGTGCAAATTAACTCAGTGACTGCCGATATTTTTGATTTCATCCAAAAGATTTATCAATTAGTGGTAAGTCGGTGGCAATCTCCATCTAGTTGATATAACCCTATGAACGCTGTTATATCAACATTACTTCGAATCATCCATCTTCAGCACAGCCATAAACGCCTCTTGAGGAACTTCGACTGAGCCTACTTGTTTCATACGTTTTTTACCTTCTTTTTGTTTATCAAGAAGTTTACGTTTTCGAGAAATATCGCCACCGTAACATTTTGCTAAAACGTTTTTACGAATGGCTTTAATCGTTGAACGCGCTACAATTTTTTGTCCAATTGCAGCTTGAATTGGTACTTCAAATTGTTGACGCGGGATTAATTCTTTTAATTTTTCAACGATGACTTTACCACGTTCATATGCAAAGTCACGGTGTACGATAAAGCTTAGTGCATCGACTTGTTCCGCGTTTAATAAAATATCCATCTTCACAAGTTTGGAAGGTTGGTAGCCGATAAGTTCATAGTCGAACGAAGCGTAGCCCTTCGTATTCGATTTTAAATAGTCGAAGAAATCATAAACAATTTCTGATAATGGCATTTCATATATAATACTCACACGTGATGTATCGATATAATCCATTGTCATGAAATTACCACGCTTCAATTGACATAGCTCCATAACAGCTCCTACATAATCGTTTGGTACCATAATTGTTGCTTTTACATATGGCTCTTCCACGCGATCAATTTTTTGAGGATCTGGCATAAATGAAGGATTATCAACGTTTATTGATGTACCGTCCGTCATATGCACATGATAAATAACGGAAGGTGCTGTTGTAATTAAGTCAATATTAAATTCACGCTCAATACGCTCTTGAATAATTTCCATATGGAGAAGCCCTAAGAAGCCACAACGGAAACCGAAGCCAAGTGCTTGAGATGTTTCTGGTTCATATTGTAATGCAGAGTCATTCAGCTCTAGTTTTTCTAATGCTTCACGTAAATCATTATATTTAGCTGTATCAATCGGGTATAAACCACAATAAACCATTGGATTTAAACGACGATAACCGGCTAACGGTTCACCTGCTGGACGATTGGCAAATGTAACAGTATCCCCCACACGAGTATCGCCCACATTTTTAATGGATGCTGTTAAATATCCTACATCACCAACTGTTAATTCAGTCTGTGGTACAACCTTTGGTGTATGTACCCCAACTTCAACTACTTCAAATTCTGCTCCTGTCGCCATCATACGAATCTTATCACCAGCTTTGACAGTGCCGTTGACAACTCGAATAGAAATAATAACACCTTTGTATGCATCATAAACGGAGTCAAATATAAGAGCTTGTAGGGGTGCTTCTGGATCACCTGTTGGTGCAGGTACCTTTTCTACAATCTGCTCTAAAATATCCTCAATACCGATTCCTGCTTTGGCAGAAGCTAATACCGCTTCAGATGCATCTAAACCGATTACATCTTCCACTTCTTGACGTACGCGTTCTGGATCTGCTGCTGGTAAATCGATTTTATTAATTACTGGTAATATTTCCAAATCGTTATCAAGCGCTAAATAAACATTTGCTAATGTTTGTGCTTCAATACCTTGCGCTGCGTCCACAACTAAAATGGCACCCTCGCAAGCAGCTAAACTTCGTGATACCTCATATGTGAAATCGACATGTCCTGGTGTGTCGATTAAATGGAATGTATACACTTCGCCATCTTTTGCTTCGTACTTTAATTGAACTGCATTTAATTTAATGGTAATGCCTCGCTCACGCTCTAAATCCATTGAGTCGAGTAGCTGTGCTTTCATTTCACGAGATGTTAAAGATTTCGTTTGCTCTAAAATACGGTCAGCAAGCGTTGATTTCCCGTGGTCAATATGTGCAATAATAGAGAAATTTCGTATATTCTCTTGTCGTTTTAAACGTGCTTCTCGGTTCATCTTTTCCACTCCTAATTAAACTATAATGAATTATACTATGAAAGATACGCAAAGTACAACAGCAACAAGACTAGAAAGCCTATAATATCAATACTTTTAAGTGTTTTTGCCGTTTTTATATTTTGCAAGATAAGGCGCATAAAAGCATGGATTTGGGGCTAAAGGGGTCTAGATTGGGGCCAATAAAATACGGCGAGCGTGTGTGCAGGAATCAGTGAGTGAGATAGATTGATGCTAATATTTTTCAATCTTTTTTATTTTAGTTAGTTCATTTAATAGATGTTATATGCACACCCTTAATATAGAAATAAAAATTAAATTTATCTATTTTAAACAGAAAAATTCGAAATACATATCCAATGATACCCATATTTATAAAGAAAATAATTTAGGTAGTCAGATAGCAATTATACACTAGTACCTAGGATATATCTCGTAATCCAAAATAAATAAAAAGAAGTAGCGAAAATAAAAAAGACCAGGCTCAAATTAATTGAATACCTGGTAAATAATAAGAAATTCTTCTAAAATATCTTATTAGCATTTTATTGGTATATAAATAATTCACCTTCATTAACTATGTGTCAGTGACATCAATAAAAAATTTAATAATCATTATATATTTTGGAACTTAGTGTGTAAAAAAATTGATCATTCATTAAGATTTTTTCTCTTTGAATATTTACCATCTTCAGAGTTGAATATATACACATGTTCTCTTGTGTATATATAGTACATTCCTAATTGTCCCTTTATTTCATTTTCTTTAGACATATCAATCTCTTCAGATGTTTCCTTAATTATTATTTCTTTAGCTTCTAAATAGGTAAAATTAGGTAGATTATAAAAAATAATAATGCTTATTAAGACTAGCCCTATAGGATAAATCATTAGTAAAAGATTTGATATTTTTTTAATAACTTTATCCTTACTAATTATAAAAACTACTAGAAGTAATAGACTAACAAATAAATTGGGTAACCAAGTGTTTGTATATTCACCAGTAAATTCATATTTATTTCCGATAATAAAAATTGTTATTGATATACAAACATGGATTGCCGCTAGTGCTATCAGTATTATTTTCTTCATTATAGGACCTTACACCATTTAAATGTTACTTGGGAAAAATATTTTACCAAGCTTCTTGTCTTGATGGTTCATGTTCTCTTAGATAGGCAATATATCTATATTGTTTGATAGCCTATTCCAACTACTATGAATTCCATGTTGAAAGATCCTAAGTGTTATTGTAAAATCCCATATTTATTTTTTATTCGATCTAGTTTTTCTCTAATCGGTTTGGCAAGTAAGAGTAGAAAAATCACATTAGAAATTGCATAAATGATCATAAAGGGGACGGCGGAGGTCAGTGCCAGTGCATAAGCCTTCCAGCTGAAAACACCATACATGGATATTGTTCCCCAAATGTCCATACCAAACGAAAAGAAGATCCCTGCAAAAATACCAAAGACAATAAGGGGAATTTTTTTATGCATCATACCCGTTTTTCCTAATAAACCAGCGATAAAACCTATCATTCCCCACATAAACATTTGAAACGGTGTCCAAGGACCTTGTCCAAAAAACATATTTGAAACTAATGCAGACATTGCCCCTGTTAAAAATCCTGCTTCTGCACCAAGTGAAAACCCTGTAATAGCTGTAATAGCTGCCACAGGCTTAAAGCCAGGTGTCACAACAAATAAGGCACGACCTGCTACTGAAATAGCTGACATCACAGCTATTACTAAAATTTCGCGTGGCTGTGGATTCCTACGTTCAAATGAAAGAAGGAATGGGATACACGCTAAAATCATAATTACAATTGAAATAAAATAATATTTTCGATCAGCAAATATTGTCATACCCATATATAAAGTAAGTGGAATTAAGACTAGGATGATAATAAGTGACATAATTAATCGGATGATTCTTTGCATAAAGTTACTACATCCTCACATGTAATGGCATTGCTTAATAGATCTCTTGATATTCGATGTGCAGCAGTTGTATAAAAATTGTTTCCACTATAAAATGCTCGCGGCTCTCCCTCAGATACGATACTACCATCGAAAAACAGGGCACATCTATTACTGTATTGTGCAGAAAATTCAATATCATGTGTCACCATAATGATTGTCATACCTTTAGCTTGTAAATCTTTTAAAATTCCTGCGAGTTCTTCCTTTGCATGTGCATCAAGACCCTTTGTCGGTTCATCTAACAGCAAAATTTTAGGTTCTATTAATAAAAGCTTTGCGAGTGCTAGCTTTTGCTGCTCACCACCACTTAAATCATACGGATGACGATTTAATAAATGAGTTAAATTGAACAATTGAATAGTTTCTTGAATTTTTGCTTCTGACACTTTATGTAAATGAGCCAACTCATTTAGCTCCTGACGCACCGTTTTTTGTACAAATAATGTTTTCGGATTCTGTGGTAATAATGTTAAATATTGTTGATACAATTGTTTATTACTGTAGCTTTTTAATGCCTTTCTGAATAAAAATACTTTGCCATGATAAGGTTTTTGTAGCCCAGATAAGATTGCAAGAACTGTGGATTTTCCAGTGCCATTCCCACCGATTATCGTTACAAATTCCTGTTTCTTCACCTGCAGATTAAAATGATGGACTATATCCAAGCCGTTTTTTTCATAACGAAAAGCAATATCCTTTGCCTCTAATATAATATCTGTATCAATTTTGGATGTTCTAGGTAGTGTGTTTGATGATGTAAAGTTATATTGCTGATTACTAAGCCAGCGTTGTCCCTCACGAATAGTAAGAGGAATAGGCCCATTACCGTTCAGTAGGTGAAAAATCTTTGTAGCTGTTGGTAGTGCTGTAATCATGGCATGATTTGCTGGTAAAGCCTTTAATATTTCCTTAGGCAGACCATCATATAAAATACTGCCCTCATCCATAATTAGTACACGATCTGCGAGGGTAAGCACTTCCTCAAGACGATGTTCAATTAAAATAATTGTAATACCTAATTCTTTATTTAAACGATGCAGTGTTTGAATAAACTCCAATGCTGCTATTGGATCTAATTGCGATGTTGGCTCATCTAGCAACAATAATTTGGGTTGCATCACCATAATAGATGCTAAGTTTAATAATTGCTTTTGTCCGCCAGACAGCTCGGTTGTTTTATGATGAAACCATTTTTGAATGCCGAAGAAATTGGCCATTTCGGCTACTCTACGTCGAATTGTTGGTGCATCTATTCCTAAGCTTTCTAATCCAAAAGCAAGTTCATGCCATACTTTATCTGTAACAATTTGGTTATCTGGATTTTGAAATACATAACCAATATCTGCTGCAGCAACTTCAGCATCTAGTTGCTCCAAGTCACAGTCTTTGTAGAAAATAGTACCTGTCATCGTTCCATGTGGGCGCAATTCTCGTTTGAAATGGCGCAGCAATGTACTTTTCCCACAGCCCGATTGCCCTATTAGAACAATAAATTCGCCTTGATGAATAGTAAGATTCATATTTTTTAATACTGGATTTGTTTCATTAGGATAAGTAAAGCTTACATTGTTGATTTTAACGATCGCCATTTTAATGCCCCCCTAATTTCGATTGCTAATGGAATAGAGAGTAGAATGAAATAACTACTATAAAATAAAATGCTTACGATATCCCATTTAATCGCTCCGAAAGTTGGATAAAAATAAAATGTAGTTGTGCCAATAAAACTTGCAGCTAAATTGCTAAGAAAAAGCAATATAATGATTGCCAAAACGTAGCCGTCCCGACGCTCAAAAATAAAGAGTGAAAAGGCAGTTCGCTTTTTGACACCGTAGCCACGAGCTTTCATAGAATCAGCTGTATCAATGGCATTATCTAATGCCCAAGTAATCAAAATTGATAAAATACGCACTATACATTTGATACGATGCCATAATGAGCCAGCTGTATAATCCATGCCGATTCCCTTTTGTGCTTGAACGATTTGCGCTAGCTGATGCTTAAAGCGCGGAACTAAACGTAATGAAATCGACAATGTTAGCGATAAAGCTGGCGACACTTTTCCAAACAAATAAATAAATTTATCTGATGTCATCACGACATTATAGCAGCTAAACCATAGCATAATAGCTACAATCATTGTGGCTATTGCGATTCCATACATAATTGCCTCTACAGTAAGCGCATTACCATTTATATAAAGCAATACAAGCTGCCCATTATGACTAATCATTGGATTAATAATCGCCATTAAGAAAAACAGAGGTACATATAGCTTCCAGTCTTTAAAAAAAGGCTGTCTTCGTAAAGCTGTATTTAAGCTTATCGCTGAAAAAATGGTAATAGCTAAATAGATTGGATGCATAAAAAACATGGATAAGCCGATAGCAGCGACAAAAAAAGAAAAAAGTACAATAGGATGATACGTTTCAAATGCCTTCATTAGTTACCTTCCCAATCATGTCCTAAGTCGCGACCTAAATCTACAGTATAGTTCCATTCAATGATATCGCCATCTTTTAATACATATTGGCTACATCCATAATTTGGATAAATTCCATTTACTTTATACATCCAACCACTTAATTCACCAGCACTAAATTCATACAAATGATTAATACCCTCTACATAAACACTGTTATAAATATTTTCGTTGGCTCCTTGATATTCCATTTGAATTTTATGCTCCTTCGTTGCACGCTGTAGCACATCCCAAACTGTATCTTTCTCTGACAACAGCTCGTATTTTGTTGGCTTTAGAATAATCCCGTTCTTTGGTACATATTTCTCGCTTTGTAAGGAAGGGTCTAACTTATTCCAATGCTTTAGTAATGTATCAACACGTATCGCTATTGTTACAGTACGTTTTTGCGGTGCTGGCTGTTGCTGCTTTTCTGTTTTAGAAGTAACTGTATTCGTTTTTTGTTTATCATTAGCTGGTTTTGAACTAGGTGATTTTGTGTCTTGCTTCTTCTCATCTTCTTGTTTTGGTTTTTGCTTTACTTCATTTGTTTCTTGCTGTGCTTTTTGCTCTTCTATTGTTTGTTGGAGCTCTTTGTCATTTCCCTTGAATAGTGTGTTGTCATCTACCTCAGGCTCCTGTAATTTCTGCTTTTCCTCGGCAGATTCACTTTCTACTGATGGATTTTGTTCTTGTTCAGAAGTAGGATGGGGGTTAACGCTTCGTTCCTGCTCCTGCATCTGCTCGAATTTTTCAACTGTTTGAATATTACATGCTATTAAAAATATTGCTAGCAGTGATATTAGTAAGAAGTGTAAACCTTTTCTCATATTATTCTTCAATTACCTTTAAGAAGTTGACATACATTTTAGCTGCATGTGCGCGTGTAATAAAATTAGTAGGATTAAACAAACCATTTGAGCCCTGCGCAATATTAAAATCATATAAGAAAGTGATTGCTTGCTGAGAATTCTTTGTTAGCCTTGCAATATCATTCAGGGGTGCAATATTTTTTGGTATATAAGGCTTACCTGTTTTATGTGTAAAGGCATTAGCTAGCATAACAGCTAGTTCCTCACGTGAAATTGATGAGGAGGGTGAAAATTCATTGGACTTTTCTACTAATATATTGGCATCGTAAGCAGCAGCAATTTCTTGTTTTGTTTCCTCTTTATATGAGTCAATGTCCGTAAAAGGTGCATTTCCTGAACTTGTTAAATGAAGAGCGCGCACTAAAATCGATACAGCCTGTACACGAGTTAAATTGTTATTTGGCTTAAAAGTATTGTCCTCATAGCCCTTTAGTAATCCTTTAGCTACTGCGGCTTCGATATCAGCCTTTGCCCAATGAGATTGTGTATCCTTAAAGCTCACTTTAGCAGGAGAAACTGTAGGTTGATTTGGCTGAGCTGGTGTTGATGGATTATTATTTGGCTTTTTATCAGATGTATCATATAGCTTTGTTTTGCCTGCAAGCAGTCTGTTATACGCTACTAATGTATAAGAAGCCTGCTCTGTTGCCATGCCGTTAGCTACAGATTCAGTTAATACATGCTTGAAGCCACCATCTTTTGCATTATAGAAGGTGAAAAAGCTTTCAAATAACTTATTAAAACGCTGATCTTTGTTGGCATCAATATTCAAGCTAGCAAGTGCTGTAATAATTTGAGCAACACTTTCTAAGTTTGTTGTTCCCCAGCTCTGATAGCTACCATTAGCTCCTTGCAAGTTTTCTAATGTATCAAGTGCTTTATTAATAGATGCCTTAACATCCGCTCTATCTTTATAAGTTGAAAGAGCTTGAATAGCCATTGCTGTCATATCTGGATCGGCTTTCGCTCCCGTTAAATTCCATCCACCGTCAGGCAATTGCTTTGCTAGTATGTGCTGAATAAGCTTTTCGCGTGTCGTTGTGGCAGTTTTAGGAAGCTCAAAGCCCCATGTATCTAAAGCAATTAATGCAAAATAAGCACCATTCGGCCCTTGCCATACTACATTGTCAAAGTCACTTAATTTTTCAACTATATTGTAGCCACCTACATTTGTAGGGTCTTTTCCGATAGCAGTAAGTGCAATAATTAAACGGGAATATTCAGTATATTTACGTTTGTGTAATTCACCTTTTACTGATTGTACATGCTTTACGACATTATCATAATATTTATCGTAATAGTCTTTCGAAACATTATATTCACCACGTGCAAGGGCAATAATAAACCACTCATCACCAAAAGAAGGGTTTGGTGCTTTATTTACGATAAACTGCCCTGTTGTCTGATACGCCTCTGCCGTTGATACCTGCTGTGCAGAAACTGGAACCGCAATAAGCAACAGCGCAAGTAGCATGATCAGCAATGATAATCTTTGTTTCATTTGAACAACCTCCATTCTATAAAAAGGGACTAACCCAAAAGCGTAAGCGTTTAGGTTAGTACGGATGATTACATAATGTCTGCGATATTTAACGTACGTTTTAGAATCTTCGCTGTTTGCCCTCGTGTTAACGAAGCACCTGGATCAAATGAGCCATCCGGTTTTCCTGTCATAATATCCAGACTATTTAATAGCTTGATATAAGGTAAGTACTCAGCACTAATTTTGCTAGAATCATTGTAATGAACCTCTCCCTTTGCTTTCACATCGGCATTTAGATATTCTAAGATTCGTGCCATAAATGCTGCGCCTTGCTGACGTGTAATTGGTGCCTCCGGATTAAATGTTGAAGCCGTTGTACCCTTCGTAATACCTGCTTCGTACAGAGCTTGGATATCCGTTGCATACCATTTGCCGTCAGTATCACTAAATGGATTTTCTCCTGTTGCTTGTAATCCAAGTGCACGGCTAATTAATACTGCAAATTGTGCACGAGTAATTGGTTTATTTGGCTCAAATGTTTCTGGAGTTGTGCCTTGAATGACAGAACGACTCGCTAAAAACTCGATTTCTTCTTTGTTTGCTAAATGTGCAATATCATTAAATGTGACTGTTCTTTCAGTTACTATAAATGTGCCACTTCCTTTTAAGAACAGAACTATTTTGCCGTTCACAATTTTATGTGGTACTGGCTTGTATTCACCACCAACAAGCTGTAGAACAACAGTGTTAGATTTTACTTCGAAAGCAGCTAAAGTAACCTTTAAGTAATCTTGCTTTATTGAAAGTGGTTTTAATCTACCGTTAGTAGCTTCTATGGCAAAGCTAACAGTAAATTGGTTGCCTTCTGCATTTGTTGTCATAGAGGCAATAATTTTTTCATTTTTTGCAAGTTCAATGTCTGATAGAGCAGATATTGAAATGTCTATTTGGTTGCCTTTTTCATCTTGAACCACAATTGTTTTACTTTGATTTTTAAGATGTTTTTGAATATCATCAAGTGTCAATGCTATCTCTGCTTTTTCATTTTTAGAATTTACTTTGTTTTCTTCGATCACTTTACTGTCTTTATTTTCTTCCTTGTCCGTTTTTTCTTTTTCTTCTTCCTTATTTTTTTCATCTAAGATGTCTTTGCCCTTTTCAGGTGTTTTCTCTACATCTTCAACATAACCGCCAATATCTTTTCCTAAGTCAAGCGTGTAAATCCATTCAACGGTGTCGTTTGGAGACAATGTGTAATTCGCCGCTGAAAATGAAGGGAATACGCCATTTACACGGTACATCCAACCGCTTAAAGGGCCACGATCAAATTCATAAACACCTGCAATTCCGTCAATATATGTTCCGTATTCTGTTTGACGATAGCTTAATGCTACACCATTTTCAGCAGCTACTCTTTGCAAAACGTCAAAAACGGTTTCACCAGTAAATAATTTTGTTGTTGTTGTTTTTAATGGTACTTCAGAAGATGAAATTTGAATGGAAAATGTTGTATAGCCAATTTCCTCTTTTTCAGCAGGAACGGATGGCTGATTACCATTGTTACCAGGAGAGGAAGGCTCATCATCATCACTACCATCCTCGCCACCAGGCTTAGTCGGCTTGTTTTTCGTGTCTGACATATTATAGAGCGGTGTTTGTCCGCTTAAAAGACGGTTGTAAGCTGCTAGAGTATAGCCAACTTGAACTGTCGCCATACCATCTGCTTTTGTTTGGCTTTGAACATGTTTAAAGCCACCGTCACCAGAGCTAAATGTCATAATATTAGCAATCACTTTATCGAATCGTTTATCTTTATTTGCATCAATGCCTAAGCTAGCAAGTGCTGTTATAACTTGGGCAGCGCTTTCAGCAGCTTCCGGGCTGCCCGCTGTCGAAATATAGCCACCTTTACCGGTTTGGATAGCTACTAATTGAGCGATTGAGCGATCAGTTACAGCCTTTACTTGTGGATTACTTTGATATGGTGCTAATGCTTGAAGTACCATCCCTATCATATCAGGATCAGGATCAGTACCGCTCCATGCAAATCCGCCACCATTTTTTATTTCCTTTGATAAAATATTTTGAATTAGTTTATCACGTGTTGTTGTCGCAGTTTTAGGTAATTCAAATCCCCAAGTATCCAGTGCAATTAATGAAAAGATAGACGAGTTGACACCAGGGCTTGTAGCAAAACTCAAATCTGATAACTTTTCAACTAGATTATAGCCAGCTACATCTCTCGGATCTTTCCCAATTGCTGTGAGAGCAATTATAACTCGAGCCCAGTCTGTTGCTTGAGTGCCTATTTCCCCATTTGTTGCTTTTACATGATTAACGAGATTGCGATAATATTTATCATAATAAGTTGCATATTTTGCAGTATGATCACCACGAGCTAATGTTAAAATAGTCCATTCCGAGCCATAAACGGGCTCATATGAACCTGACGTCAAGTAGTTCGCAACAGCATTGTATATTTCAACTGTTGTCGGTTGTAGTTCAACTAAGCGCTTTTGTAAAGCTTCTAGTTGGGTATAATTTGTTACTCTGCTTTGATGTGCAGGTAATAGCTTATCATAAGCTTGCTGTGCTTCAAGAACTTTTAATTGGTCTGCCCAAGTAAGTGCCTCTACAGTAGGAAGTGCATCGATTTTTTCGATAACTTGTTTAATATCATCCTCTGCATTAATCATTTTCTCCTTTTCAAGGAGGTCGTTATAGTTTGATACTCCTTTGGAGGCACCAGGTATATTGTTTGGATTAGCTAACTTTTTCAAAGCATCTTTTGCAGTTTTTAATTGTTCTTCTGCTAATGGGCTATTTATATCAATAGCATCAATTAACAGTTCAACATATCGAACTTCTTTTGCAAAAAGGTCTTCCTTATTGGCTACTTTTTTTTGTTCTGCTGTTGGTATAGCAGCATATTTTTTTCTTGCATGATCGAGTTGCTCTTTTATTGCTGAATCAATTGTTAAATTTTCTATTTTAGGAAGCGCATCGATAACAAGAAATACATATTTAACTTGTCTTGCTGCAAGTTCTTGATTAAATACTAGTATATCTGCTGGATCTGTTATTTTTTTTAGATCTCGATAACCAGATGTTTTAATCAGGGAATTATATCTTTCACGAACTGCATCTAACTTCTTATCCAATTCATCACTTAAAAAGTTTATATCTTCAGGTGCAGGTAAAGCGTTGCTAGGGTCTTGCATATAATATCTAAAATAGGCAATTTCTTTTTCTAGTAACTGAAAAAAATAAGGTAGTTTATTATCGGAGATTAAAAGAGTACGAGCCGGAGCTTTTACTTTACTATCTAGTACTCGTGCTTGCTGTAATAGCTGATAGGTTGCTTCATCGGCTCTTTCGATTGTAGGTAGGGCGATAATAAAATCTATTGTCTCCCGTGCTTCGGGTGAAATAACATATACAATAACTGTTTTAGATCCACCATCTAATTGGGCGGTAATGACTGTCTCTCCGATTGCCTGAGCAATTACGCTCCCATTTGTGTCAACTGTTGCAATTCCAGAGTTGCTTGAAGACCATGTAACTGTGGCACTATCATCTGTTGTTGCGTTAGTGGCAGTAAGTTGAAATGTTTCTCCTACTAATAATAGTAAAGGTTCCTCAGTGTTTAGCTGAATATCGCTAATTGCAATGGGCGCATTTTCTACTAATGGAGCTAGTTCCGCTGCATCTTCTAATGGTATAAGATCATCTAATTCAGCTTCTTCATCTGTATGCGGTGCTTTTTCCTGTTCTGTTAAATCCTCTACATCTATTTCATTCTTAGACTCTGTAGCATTATCCTGCTCTTCTGAATCATCGGGTTCAATATCATTGATGTTTGGAGTAGGATCGAGTAAATCCCCTTCAAAATGCTGTGCCTTAATTGCAGTGACTGGAGAAAATAGCGATACGATTAAAATAAAAATAACTGCTATATGTAGCTGCTTTTTCCATATAGTCATATAAACACTCACTTCCTTTATAAATAATTAAATACTGACAAGCTGAATTAATTCATCTTGTCAGTATCCATTTATCTAGCTATTGTACTTTTACTTCAAGTGGCTCACTTGCTGAACTACCGAATAAAGCATTAGCAGAGGCTGTAATGGTAATAGTACCTGCTTGTGCTTGACCTGCAAATGTAATAACAGCTTGTTGGTTTGCATTTATAGTAACTGACTGAGCTGTTAATGCTGTTGTCCCTGTGTTAATTGTCCAGTTTGCTAAATTAGAGCCGTTTGGTGTCGTAAATAAATCACCAGTTAAATTTACCGTAACGGATGGATTGTTATCATTTACTGCAATTACACTTGCTGTTTCTAATTTAGCCCATGTAGTGTAATAAATATGAACGACATCATCAGCCTGTAATTCATACTCAGCTAATCCAAAATTGGGGCTATATCCATTTACAGTGTAGACCCAGCCATCCCAACCATTTAAACTGCCTGCCGCAAGTCCATCAATTGATTGAAGATATGGACCATATTGAGTAGAAACTACTACATAAGGAATACCCTCGGCATCTAATACTTGCTCTACAAGCTCTAGCGCAGTTGTCCCTTCTTGAACATTTACTGTTGTTCCTTCTAAAATTTCATGGCATGAACCAGTACCGCATAAACCTTTTACTGATAACTGAACATCAAAATCTGCTGATTGTGCTTCTTGACTTACAGGCTGTAATACTGCTGCACTGGCTGATGGTGTTACGAGCGAAAATGCTAAAAGTAGGACTAACGCTAAATGCCACCATTTTTTGAAACGAACCATTTGTAAAACCTCCTATTTTTATTATTTCGTGAATGTTTTTGCAATTAACTCGAAAATAAAAAGATGCTTCTCCAAAATGGGGAAGCATCTAATGGAAAACAGAAAAAAGGCGCAAAAACGTAGTTTGCCTGTCCGTCTATTTGCCGTAAGTTCTCCTAGCTTCCGAAGAGAGTTAATACGATGGAATAAAGGCAGGTCTCCTGGCTCGTGTATCCTATTCAGAACCTTCCCATCTACTGAAGGCATTTTTCCTTGTTCGACAGTGGTATTTTCTGTAGTCATCTACACTTACAGTTGCGGAAACAGCTTCGGCTTTAAACCGAATTCCCTATTAAGCTCTTAAAAGAGCACCTTTATACTGCAATTCTTATTCACTTAATGTTAAGTCTAGCATATATTTCTATTTTTCAAAATAGTTTAACAAAAAGAATTATGCTTTATAGAAGTAGTAAGCTTTAAAAGAGGAAGTAAACATCTAGTATCAATATTACTATTCCTATTAAAAAGCAAAATGATAACACAATTAGATTATAATAGAGAGTGAGCGGGCAAATCATATCCAAAAAGGGTTTATCCATTTAAATATTAAGCAAAACAAAAAGCTGCACAGTCAAATGCAGCTTTTGTTTCATCTGTTTTCAGCAACGTATACGGTGATTGTGATAAATAATAAACGGTGAGCCCCGCATATAGCTGTGTCTTTCACTTAATCTATCCATCTTAGCTTTATAAATTTTTTCTTTTGTCTTCTTAGTACTCTGCAGCAATTGCTTGATAGGCTGAAGTATAGAAGTCTTCAGGCTTTTTGCTGTTTGTTTCTTTTTATAAGGTTTGCTACCGTACTTGAATGGTTGTCATTGCAGATGCTTTAATCGTCTGATGCTGTGGGGGCGCTTTTGGTTCAATCAGTAATGTTGAGTAGTATGCATCAGCAATCGTAATTAAGTACATGACAAAAAGTAATTGTTTTGTTCAATAGTTCAAAAATGTTTTTCTCCTTTTTAAGTGCAATTCATTAAAAATGTATTCTAGTAATACGGGCAACCATTAAAAAGGTTTCAACCATACTTAAATATTTGTAAAAAATGTTTGCGGGCTATTTATGATTTTTATACGAATCAATGAATCGCATCTATAGCTTGTTGAATTAGATTTGTTAAAGAAGCAATCCCCTTTTGCTCTAAATGTACGCCGTCTGGAGCGAAAAACTCAGGATGGTTAATTGCAGTTGCATGCCAATCAATTAAAGTAATATTTTCATATTCCTGTGCTTTCTGTTGCAATGCTTGATTTACTTTCCCCTCCCAAGAACGAGGTACACGCGTATTTACTAAATAAATATCAGCATTGGAAAAAGCCTTTAAAAGAGTATCAATTTGTGTATTGGTAAAATACCCGTTTGTTCCAAGCTGAATGATGACTGCTTTATCTGGTTGATTAAAGCTTGCATAATAAGGAGCTAATTTAACCGCTTGTGAAACTTGGCGACCAATCTTTGCATCTATCGTAATGCTGGGGTAGATATTATGTAAGCTCGGAGCAATATCTATCATTACAGAATCGCCAATAGCTAATATTCCACTATACGATTCATGAACTTCTGTCTCATTTTCCCCCTGCTCAGGCTCTACTGCATTTTGATCCGTATTTGAATCAACACCCTCTTCTTCATCACTTAACGAACCTGGCTGAGATGTTTCCTGCTCCTTTTCAGCATCATGATGGGTTGAATGCTGCTCTGTTCCACCATCTATTTTAATAGTCGTTGGCCGTGATTCAATCGATTCTATTTTTTCTTCGCCCACAACCCCTGTCATTCCTGTAAAAAATACTAGGAGGAAAAGTGGAATGAGCGTGGTTGAAATTTTCCTGGCAAGCGTGAAGCTTCCCCATTTGTGTTTATTGAATACAAAGTACTGTCTAAAGTAACAGCGGAACCCATCCTTACGAATCGGCATTTCGATAAAACGATAGGATAGTTCTGCAATTGTAAAGATAATCAGCAGTTGTAAAGTAACTCGCCAATAGGCTGGGTTACCTATTTCTCGCACTGGAGTACCTAGCACAATAATCGGATAATGCCATAGATAAATCCCGTACGATCTTGACCCAATCCAACGCAAAGGCTTCCAAGAAAGGATTTTTCCTAAAAAGCTAACTGGGTGACAGACGCAACCAATTAAGATGGCTGCATTTAAGCAAAATACGAACATCCCTCCTCGATATAGGAAAGATTGATATTCATCCACAAACAAAATACTGACAATGAAAATACTAAAAGCTACTAAGCTTACACTATTTAGTTGGTAGACATGATCCGTAGAGATTTTTTGTGATGAAAGTCTTTTCATCGGCCAGATAAGAGCTAACCAGCAACCTATTAGCAATTCAAAGGAACGCGTATCTGTTCCATAATATACACGACTGGGATCAGCACCTGGTTGATATAGTATAGCCATTAGCATTGCAGAACCGAGTGCGCCCAAAAAAACGAAAATGGCGAGCTTATTTTTCTTTTTGACCACAAGAAGCCCTAGCATTAAAAGGATTGGCCATAATAAATAAAATTGTTCCTCAATGGCTAACGACCATAAATTCTTCAATGGTGAAGGGGAACCAAAACTATCAAAATAGGAGAGTTTGTGAAAAATAAACCACCAATTACTTGAATAAAAAATTGAGGAAATTGCATCACCACGTAGTGTATGAAGTAGCTCCTTATGAAATAGAGTCGCCCATGCAAATGTTACAATAATCATGACATAGGCAGCTGGTAGTAAGCGTCGAAATCGCCCTATCCAAAACTTTTTTAATCCAACAGTTAACTTATTTCCTTTTAAAGGTAAAATAGTTGAGGTAATTAAATACCCCGATAAAACAAAAAAGATATCGACTCCTAAAAATCCACCACTGGCCCATTTGAAATTAAAATGGTAAGCAATAACAGCTAGTACTGCTAATGCTCTAATCCCGTCGAGTCCAGGGATATAACGATGATTGAATGACTTGCCTGACATAATATTCCTTCTCCCAATAATTTATAAACCTTTTTCCGTATATTAAATCCAAACATCGTCTCCTTTTGTATGTTCACTTATATAATGACGAATAAGGCACTTTAAAAGTTGATAAGAAGTGCACTATTCGCAAAATTTTTATTCGTCTAAAATACCATATCGTACATCTATATGTATATTCATTCCAAAAAAGCATCCCCATAAATGGTAGATGCTTCAAAAGCGTATTTGCCTAATGCATATGCCTTAATCGTAAGAGCTAACTCGAAAATTATAAGGCATGAAATAAACAATTTAAAGGCTTTTCCCTATAAAAATTTTTGGTAATTTTTTTATAATGAGACACTTTGTCCAAGAAACGATTTCGCCTTCTTGAACATTAGTAAAAAGAAGGCGAATCATTCTGCTAAATCTCTTTTATAATTCCTGCTTTTCTGTAATAAAGGATTTCGCAATGGCTTTCCCAATTATAGCGATTGTACGATTCAATTCTTCTTCTGTATTATCTATTCCACCTAGTTCAATTAAAATCATTTCTTTTGTCAAATCCTGGTTATAGCGTCCATCCACATTATCACCGCTTTTAGAGATTACACCTCTAGAAATTTTCGGCACAATTTCATTCATAGCAGCTGATAAGCTTTCTGCATAAGCAGTATTCCATCTATAATTTTTATGCTCTGCTCCTACAACGATGGCAATACGAGCATAGGACTCATTGTTGTGTGTGATCGTTGTAGCATTTTTCTTGGCAGAATCTCGATGCAAATCAATAACTAAATCATAGGTTTGCTCTTGCAAACGTTTAGATAAATAAGGACGCACCGTATTATAAGCATCTGGAAAAGTTTTTCCCTCAAGCTTCATTACCTTCATAACGTCAACATCTAAAACATCTGTTTGAATACCATTCATACTAAAGTGCTTAGAAATAGTACCTTGTAAATTAAAAATATTTGTTTTCTCATCATAAACTTCTGCTTTCCCGCTGACAGCTTTCACTATAGGTTGATAGGATTCCTGAGAATGCGTAAACAATAATAATACTTTAAAAGGATTCGTTTCTTTTGTCTGCTCTAGTGCACTTTGTTCAGCTAGATTCGTAGCGGCAAACACGACTTGCTTATCCTCGGGTTGTTTAATCGGAGTCGATGCTTGCTTGTTGAACGGAAGTTGCCCAGCAATGACAGGTAATACGAAGAAGAACAATAATAAACCAAATGACCACTGTAGTTTTTTTAGCAAAGTCACACCCTCCTCCCCTTATCGTATGGAGGGTGTGTACCTTTTAGAACGAAAAAAATTAGAGTTTATTTGCCCATTTCATCAGCATAGATGAAACAAGTTTCGCATAGTTATCTATCCAATAATCTGCTTCCTTTGGCGTCACCATCAGCTGTGTATGTGAGCCTGCGAACGTCTCTTCAAACAATTGTTGACGCTCCTCCTTTGACCAAGTAGCCCACTCACCAAAGATTGGTTTGACTACAGACATATCTAATTCTTTATTGATATCTGGCTGCCATGATGACAACGATAATTTGGATGACGGCTTACTCCGTTCTGCAACCCGTGCAGCTATCGATCGCATCATAAGCTCTACAGCATCTGCTATTAATACGGGTGCATCCACAACTGTTGGGATACCAATAGCTGTTACGGGAATCCCTAGCATCTCATAGGAAATCTCCTTACGCTGATTCCCTACGCCAGAACCTGGATGTATACCAGTATTTGTTAATTGAATAGTTTTACATAATCGATTGCTAGCTCTTGTCGCCAGAGCATCGACAACAATAATTAATTTAGGCTTTAGCCGCTCTGCTATTGCAGCAACAAATTCTCCTGTTTCATAGCCTGTTTGTCCTGTTACACCTGGCGCATACATGACAAATTTTTCATCAATTACATCAAGGCTATGCAAATGATCAATAAGATATGGTCCTATTGCATCAGGTGTAATAGTACGGTTACCTAAACCAATAATTAAAATTTTGTCATCTTTATTCCAAGAGATTGCTTCATGCATTTTCTTAAAATTTACAAGCAGCTCATTCTCAAGCTGCTCAAATCCGTCGTGATCATCTAGTGTCAAGGTTGGTACTGAGAGAGTAATATATTGACCTTTCTTTTTACCTATTTGCTTTTCACCTTCTGAGTCCACTAATACATCTGTAATCTTTACTCGTCCAGCAGTCCGATCTTCAATTTGAATCCCGCTCGATTGTTCAAGAGTATCTTTTTGCTCTTTCGTTTGATGTAAAACAACCTCTTCAGATTCATCGATTAAATCCGTACGTTGCCAATTTAAATTTTGCATACAGTTCACCTCAATCTATAGTTTGTTCAAACTGTCAAGTAAATATTCTTTGCATAAATCTATTGCAATTTGGCCAAGCGTTTGTTAAAATGATTTTTGTTGTATTGACACAAGAAATCAATGAGAAGATATCATCTCGTACCTAATTTAGGAGGTGAAAGATATGCCAAACATTAAATCTGCAATTAAACGCGTAAAAGTTAACGCTAAAGCTAACGCTGCTAACTCTCAAGCTAAATCTGCAATGCGTACTACAGTGAAAAAAGCTGAAAACGCTGTTGCTGCTAATGCTGAAAACGCACAAGAACTTTTACAAGCAGCTTACAAATCTTTAGATAAAGCAGCTTCAAAAGGACTTATCCACAAAAACGCGGCGGCTCGTAAAAAGTCTCGCCTTGCTAAAAAAGCGTAATTGTTTAAAGGATCAGTATACTCTATTAAGAGTAGCTGGTCTTTTTATTTATAGGGATAAAGAAGAGCTGTCCATTTTAACACTGGACAGCTCTTCAATTACTGATTAAAGTTGACGCAATAAAAAAAGCTCTAAATAACGCTCACGATTTCCCCCAGTGGACTTTAACTGTAAATCGACTTTTGCTAATTGATACAATGCTTTCAGCAGACTCTCCTCTGATGGACGATTACGCTGCTCCACCATTAACTTCACACGATATGGATGTATCTTTAAATTTTTTGCAATTTGCTGTGGATGATAGCCTTTTTTCAATAAATAAAATACATTGGACATCGTTCGTACATTGGATGCAAGCAATCCAACAAGCATGATTGGCTCTTGCTTTTGACGCAATAAATCATGGTAAATTGTCAAAGCCCCGACAGAGTCGTTTGCAAAATAAGCATTTAACATTTTAAAGGCATCCTGCTCTAATGTTTTAGCGACTAAATCCTCGACTAACGAAGTTGTAATTTCTCCTCCATCACCTAAATAAAGACTTAGCTTCTCAATTTCCATTTGTAGCTGTAGCATATTAGGTCCAACCATCGCTACAAGCTGCTCAATAGCATTTTGTGTAATACTATTGCCCTCTGCTTTTACAACACTTTGAACCCATACGGCTAAATCCTGTTCTTTTGGCGTTTCAGCCTGTACTAATAGCGCATGTTCCTTCATCATTTTTGTTACTTTCTTACGTTCATCTAATTTTTCATAGGGTGCGATAAATATAGTTATCGAAAAATCAGAGGGATTCGCCAGCCATGCCTCCAATCGCTTAATGTCATGGTCGATTTTTTCCTTTCCCTTTTCAGTCGCTTTTAAAAAAGAGGCATTTTTGGCTATAATTAGCTTACGCTCAGAGAAAAAAGGAATGGTATCTGCTTCATCCATCACAGCATCGACAGGTACTTCCTCTAAATCAAATGTAGACAATTCTAGCTCTTCTTCTGGCCCCATTGCCTCTTTTATACGTTTCACCGTTTCATCTATAAAATAGTTTTCTTCACCAACGAGTAAATAAACTGGTGAGAGCTGTGCTTTTTTGATATTGTTCCAAACCGTTGAAATCATACTTTTCCCTCCATCTAGCAATACTATTAGTATACATCATTTATTTTCCCTATGTGACTTTGACTGAATTGTGTCGATTCCTTGCCACAGCATGAATTCTCCTTTTCGATATAGCTTTTATGAAAATGATGTCTTATAATAAATAACAGAATTGGAGGGATAACAATGAATCCATTTGAAGGAAAAAACATACAATGTCGCCGTAATGATGCAATCGATTCTGGCGTTGGTTTCGGTGTATCATTTGGAGTGTTTACACTTATGTTTATCATCGCAACTATAGTAGAATTCGTATCTAAATAATCGAACAAAATGTACGAAGGAAAAAGACCCTCCTTATTGGACAAGGTCTTTTTCCTTTTGCACTGACCATATATTTTCGTGAACGCGCACTTCAATCGTACCATCTATACCCGTAATCAATGTAGGAAGATTGCGACTGAAGAAACGCTGCATTACTTCTTCGTGTGGATGTCCATATCGATTCCGAAGCCCTGCGCTAAAAATAGTTAGTTCAGGTCGCAGCAGCTCCACAAACTGTTCTGTACTGGAAGTTTTACTACCATGATGTCCTGCCTTCAGTAACGTTATATTCGCTAATTGACTTTTATATAGCTTGATTAGCTGATGTTCACCAGGCTCCTCCAAATCACCTGTTAATAATGCACGAAAGCTTCCCTGCTGCACAAACAGAACAATTGAATCATTATTTCCCTCATAGTGAGTATCTCGCGGCCACAAATAATGGAAGCTAATATTTCCCATTTGCCAGGCAGTCCCTTGCATCTTTTCTTTCACTGGAATTCTTCGCTTTTTGGCTTCGATTAATAAATTTTGCATCACGGGCTTATCAAGTGAACCAGGAGTAACATGAATTTCCTGCATATTAATTTCCTGCAAAACCTCCTCAGCCCCCTCTACATGATCTGCATCTGCATGGGTAACGATAAAAATATCTATATCACGAATTCCTTTACCCTTTAAAAATGGTACAACTATCTGCCTCCCAACTTCATATGGACTTTCTGCTGTCTTCCATGATTCCTGCTCGAAGCGCAGTATACCTCCTGAATCAATGACATAGACAGCCCTTCTAAACGGTAATTCAATCACCGTACAGTCTCCTTGCCCTACGTTTAAAAATGTAAGCTTAGTTTCTTTAAACAGTATTGGAGACACATGAATAACAAATGCAGGTAACAGAATCACAGCTACAAATTTACCATAATGCTTCTTTTCTAAATAATATAAGCCCACTAATACACTACCCATTGCTATACAAATTAGCCAAAAGGATGGCTTCCCTGGTGTCCATAATTGAAATGGCCACTGTTGAATATAAAGGATAAACTCTGTAAGCCAAACTCGTAGTGGCTCGTAGATAGCAAACCAAATTTTTGCGATAGGTAAGGATATAAACGTTAGTGCTAGCAGTACAATATTAATGGGTAAAATAATAAAGGAAAATAGTGGAACAAAAATAATGTTTGCCATAAAGGAAGAAATAGAAATTTCATAAAAATGATGCAGTAATAATGGATAAACCAGCAGCTGACAAACAAGCGTAATGAAAAAGGAACGACTCAACGTAGTCGTCGTTTGCTTAAAGATAACACCTGAATAAATAAGACTGCTAGTAGCTAAATAGGATAATTGAAAGCCAATTTGAAAAATAACACCCGGCTCAAGGAGGACAAAGCCTATAAAACTAATAGCAAGCGCATCATCGATTGGAAGTTGCCACTTAACATGGCGCATTAGTAGCATTAATTCCACGACAGATACTGCACGCCAAACTGAGGGAGCCCCACCTGCTAATACCCCATATATGGGTAAAATAATAACAAGCACTATAGTCGCTATTTCCCTCCGTATTCCTATCCGTAAGAGACCTTCAAAAAATAACCATGACACAAGAGCCACATGTAGTCCTGAAATCGCAAAAAGATGTGTAATACCAAGCTTTTGATAGGCTCGTTGAAGCTCGTTATCTACTTGATCCTGTAAACCAATTAGAAGTGCTTGTGCCTCTGCAACGAGCGATTGTGGAAACGTTCTCTCAATATGTTTTTTTATTGTGTGTCTCTGCTTTGCAAGAAAAGACTGAATCGATTTGTTCTCTTCTACAAATATCCAGTCTGAAATCTCAACTATTCCAACTGCACCTTTGCTTAGTAAGTATTTCTCCATCGAAAATGCATATGGATGGGCTGGTGGAATAGGTGCACTTAATTCGCCCTTTACAAGGTAGGTGAAGCCTGTTAATGAGTTATTTTCATAATCGTTTTTCTCCTGCTCAGAAGAAAATGTATACACTATATATAGTTTGTCACCTGTCTTAGTTTTTGCAAAGCCTCTAAGGTTTTGACCATTTATTTTATATTCACTTGTCCAAGTAATTTGAAATGTCGACGGCAGCGGGGAAGGTTCCGTCAGTTGAAATGTAACAAGGTAGAGATAGCTAAGCAATCCGGTGCCGATTACTAGACCTGAGATGAAATGGGGTTCATTCTTCAAGTATAGCCAAACGACAATAAGGAGGAGAATAGACAGTAGCCAAGCTGACTTATATGCCGCTATCGAGGCTACAAGTACAGCTAATGCTACGTAAACCCATTTATGCTTTAAAGATTTTTGCCAAATAATGCACTCACCTTCTGTTCATATGGGCGCAATTTTTCAGCAGACATACCACTCTCACGAAGCTCGTTTAGTATGTCTATGTACAAGGCTAATTTTTCATCGCTTAAAAAGTCGATTTTACGTTCATCAAATGGTACGTGAACAACCTCCACACCTGCTTTTTCAAATAATTCCTGTGCATACGGGTTATTCTTATAATCTGTCGCATAGTACACACGCTCAATACCCGCTTGAATTATGGACTTTGTGCATGGGAGACATGGAAAATGAGTCACATATAGATCTGCACCCTTTGTAGGTGTACCATATTTAGCACATTGCAGAAGTGCATTCATCTCAGCATGTACTGTCCGTACACAATGATTGTCTACAACGTAGCATCCCTTTTCAATACAATGTTCATCACCTGTAATTGAGCCATTATAGCCACCAGCAATAATTCGTTTATCCCGTACAACAGTTGCGCCAACAGCTAGTCTTGTACATGTACTACGCAATGCAAGAAGATGGCTTTGTGCCATAAAAAATTGATCCCAAGTAATTCGCTCCATATGACTACCTCCATAATAATTTACTATCAATCACTTAAAAATCTAACATTTTGTCATATCACTTTTCTACTATAGTGTAGCCCTTTTTAAAAAGAGTCGTCAATATGACAAAGTTTGTAGCTATTACTTTACTGTAATAGAATCCTTCAGCTTCTCAAACGTTTTTTCACCAATTCCACTTACTTTTTTTAAATCCTCAATCGTTGTGAAGCGCCCATTCTCCTCACGATAGGAGATAATACTTTGTGCCTTAGACGGGCCAATCCCAGATAAAGTTGACAAGGTTGCTTCATCTGCTTGATTTAAATTGACCTTTTGATCTTTTTGAGACCCTTCATTGGTTGATATCCCACTAGTAGACATCGCTAGAATGGAAGCCATGATCTCGTCTAGCTTTTCACCCTTAACAGGGATATAAATTACCATTTCATCCTGAACTTTTTGGGCATGATTAATGAGTTGGGGATCAGCTTCCTGTGTATAGCCACCTGCTAGCTGCACTACATCCACAATACGTTGGTCGGCTTGAAGCTCATAAACACCTGGATACATAACAGCACCCTTAATATCCACTGATACCTGCTGAATGACCGCCTCTTTTGCAGGTTCATCTTGTTCAATTTGTTCAATTGGTTGGATGGTTTCGATGAGCTCTTCCTGGGGGGATGAAGAGTCGGAACTCGAAAAAAAGAAGTAACAAAGTCCACTGATTACAAGTATGGCGGGGAGCAACATACTCTTTTTATACTTTTGCCATAAAGATTGGAGCATTCTCTACATCCTTTCTTTTGCAAAAGGTAATCATATGGAGTCTATTTCATCTTACAATATTATCCTTGTATTGAAAAGATAGTTCGACAATCAATTTTACCTTGACGTAATTGTAGCTGCTGCTGCCGCTACGCTTTCGCGCAAAAAACATCTGCCGTTTTGTTTTCGATATAAAAAACATTTGCTGAATATAGAGATAAAATAATATAACTACTTTTTGATTCACAAAACATTAGACTCTGACAGTATTAGGCAAAATTGTGTTATGCTTTGAAAGAGACACAGCAAACCTTTGCGTACAGAAATGGAGGATGACAATGCAGCTAACGATACGAGCAAAGGGAGAAAATGTGAAAGCTATCTCCTATTTACTTTCAAAAAATCCTAATAATCTTTATGAACGAAGAGTCAGGGAGCATTTAGTTCGACTTGTCTATCATGAGTTCACTGAAACAAATCTAGCGGTAACCATTTTTGTTACACCAGATTCACTTGCCCTTGTTCAAAATGACCATGCACTTGATATAACACACTATATTAATGATCGTGAATTCGCTGCCAGCAGTATTTTTTTATCTCTTATTCGCTCAGCTTTAGGCACAGCATTAAATGGTAAGCCAAAAGAGGCGTATTCGGAATGGGTCTTACATTCATTTGCATTTGAATTTGAAGTGGGACCCATCGCATCCACAATGACAAATGAAGAGATAAGTGACCTATTTGAGCCTCTAGGGTATACTGTCAGCACTGAGGCTATACATCACCAGCACCGTGCACGTTTTCTAACATTATCAGCGGACATCACTCTTCAACAAGCATTGCAACATCTTTTTGTGCTCATCCCAGTGTTAGATGATTACAAGCACTATTTTATCGATCAATTAGAGGTAGATAAGCTTAATCGCTATGGAGAGGGCTGGTTAGCTACACATCCAATGAAAGAGGTTATTTATAAAAAAGCACTTCGCTTCTCCCATCTATACGCTAAGAGTACAATAGCAAAACCTTCTCCTAATTCTCTAAATACATTACGCTATGAAAAAATAGTGGAAACGATTAAACAGCTACCACGAAAATCGTCTATTGTGGATTTAGGCTCTGGTGAGGGCAAGCTTTCAAGTTTACTTGCCTATATAGAAGATGTTGAAGAGCTGCTTGCTGTTGAGCCAAGTGAAATAGCTATGAAAAAAGCGCTTAAGCGTTTTGAAGCGCTAGAGGGAGTATCTGTATCCCCTACACCTACATGGGGTTCTTTATTCTATTATGATGCACGTTTACAGCATAAGGATGTCATTGTATTATGTGAGGTTATTGAACATATTGATGAGGAGCGTCTTCCCAAGATTATGTCATTATTGCTAACTCAATACAGTCCCCAAACATTAATCCTTACAACACCAAATGCTGAATATAATAAGGTTTATGAATTGAATACTATGCGTCATAATGATCACCGATTTGAATGGACTCGAGAACAATTTCAAGAATGGTGTTCTACGATGAATACTCATGAACAATATGAGCTTTCATTTACAGGCATTGGTGATCGGCACGAGCTATATGGACAACCTACTCAAATGTGTATTTTCAGGAAAAAAAGGAGATGATTTTATGAACATTACCATACCAAGCACTGGGATTGTTCTGCTAATTGGTCCATCCAATAGTGGGAAATCTACACTTTTACAACACTGGGTAAATACAGGCATCCTTTCTCCTTCAGAAATCATTAGTTCAGATACATATCGGACACTTGTTTCAGATTCGAATTATATAAATTTTCAAGGGCATTCACAGGAAGAAGCAGAACTTTTATATGAACAATATTTCGCAATCTCAACGCAAGCATTTGCCGTTATGGAGCGGGTTTTAGAAGCAAGATGTACGTTAAATAAATGCACCTTTGTCGATGCAACTCACCTAAAATCGGAAGAACGTCAACAATACATTTTACTTGGTAAAAAACTACATGTTCCTGTTTGTGCAATTGTATTAGATGTTCCCCTAGAAGAATTACTACGACGTGATACGATGCGTAATGACCCAAGAGGAAATAAACGTATTAAACAACAGGCACGATTATTGAAATCAGAAAAACGATTGATAAAAAAAGAGTCGTTTTTGAAAACATATTTTGTAAAAGAAATAGAGGCACTAACGCTAACTAGACAAGAGTCCCCTTTATATCTAAATGTAGATGCAGGGCTTGATATTATTGGCGATATTCACGGTTGTTATGACGAATTACTTGAATTACTTGAAAAGCTAGAATACGAAGTAAATAAGGAAGGTTACTATATTCACCCACAAGGCCGGCGCTTTGTTTCAGTGGGCGATATTATGAGTAGAGGGCCAAAATCAATCAAAACCATGGACTTTTTTGAACGTCATATTGAACGCGGGCTTGCCTTTATGACCGATAGTAATCATGGCTGGAAAATTGCTCGTTGGTTAGATGGACATAATGTATCATTGCATCATGGGGATGAGCTGGTAGAAGCAGAATTTATGAACTATGAAAATACCTATGGAGGAACGCAAACAGCAGCCTTAAAAGCTCGACTAGCAAAATGTTTATTATCCGCACCCTCCCATTATGTGCTGATGAATAAAGGCCTTGCATCCGCTGTTGTCACGCATGCAGGAATCCGTGACCGTTATATAGGCAAGCAATCAGCTCGAATTTCTGATTTCTGTCGCTATGGAGATGTACAAGAGCTAGATATTTCTGGCAAGCCTATACGTAATGATTGGTATACTGAGCATCAAACATCCCAGTTAATTATTTGGGGGCATGACCCAAAAATCAATCCTCTTAGACAGAATCATACTTTGAATATCGATCAGGGTGTTGTCTTTGGTGGTCAATTAACCGCATTTCGATATCCTGAACAAACAATTATGTCTGTAAATGCCTATAAAAACTATGCTGGTACGCAAAATAATCCCTTACTCGAAGCAAAAGCAAAACGATTCGAGCCACCGAACATTGCGGCATTTTTAACGGGATTTGCTGTTGAAACCTCGTACTTGGGCGCGATTCAAATTGGTGGTGCGCAGGCAAAAGCGGCTATCGACAGCGTTTCTCACTATACAGTACCCTTAGAACAACTTATTTATATACCACCAACTATGAGTCCCACTCCGCAAACTTCTGCTCTTGACAATACTTTAGAGCATCCTGCTGAAGCATTTGCATATTATAAAAAACATGGCGTGCAAACAATGATTGCCGAAAAGAAGCATATGGGGAGTCGTGCAGTAGTCTTATTATTTAAGGATGAACATATTGCGAAAGAATATATAGATATGGAAATACTTGGTATTCTGACTACTAGAACAGGCAGACGCTTTTTTGATAAAGAGATGGAATATAAAATTGTTCAACAGCTCCATTCTGAACTGCATGGGAAAAACTACTTTGAACAATTTAATACAAATTTTGTTTTGCTTGATGCCGAAATTCTACCTTGGAACTTAAAAGCACAGCAGCTAATTGATCAGCAATATGCACATGTCGCTGAACAAGCACTGATGGACCGTTCAAAGCTTGTAGAGAAATTACAAAATACAACACAAATCAATGTATCAGAATGGCTTCAAGACTATCAATATTTACTTAACAATGCACAACAATTTTCAACGATTTATCAAAACTACTGCTGGGAGGTTCAAGACACGTCAGGGATTCTAATAGCTCCCTTCCATGTATTAGCACATAGCGCTGAAACGTATTTCCACAAACCACATACATGGCATATGGAAATGAATCGACTATTTGCCAAAAACTCCGAAATCTTTATTGAAACAGACTATAAAATTATTCATGATGAAGCCTCTGAGCAGGAGGTTATAGCATGGTGGGAGGAAATGACTGCTGCTGGTCATGAAGGGATTGTGATTAAACCTGAACTATTTGTAACAACATATAAAGGCAAATTAATACAACCAGCAATTAAAGTACGTGGGCGCGAGTATTTGCGCATCATCTATGGCATGGATTATTTACAGACTTCAAATTTAATAAAACNNAAACTTAAAGAACGCAACCCAAGTAAAAAAATGAGGAATGCATTACGTGAATTCGCACTTGGATTAGAAGGGATTGAGCGTTTTGTCAGAGGCGAATCAACCGCCCGCATACATGAATGTGTACTAGGCACATTAGCACTTGAAAGCGACCCTGTCGACCCAAGACTTTAAAAGGGACAACTGTTGCTGAACTATATCCATCATTTTGACTATTCTATCCACTGATTTGTGGATTCTATCCGTCACTTTTTTCTTTTAGGCCTTAAAAAACAAAACAGCTTGCTGGATATATACCAACAAGCTGTTTTTCTATTTCACCGCACGAATAAAAATGCGTTCACTTTCGTATTCAGGGGCATCATCTGTAAAATCCGCGGTTACCTCCACATGATTGAAACCAATTGTACGAAGCCATGTCATATATTGCTCAATCGGGAATGTACGTTGAATATGCTCCTCGTCGAAGCGTTCATACAAATCACTTACAGCATCTCTAACAAAAAAAGTCATTTGATGAATAACAGAGTGTTCGAAATCACCGGGCTCCGTATGCCATACATAGCTAATATCACCGTCGTCATACGTAAATGGACTATCTAAAAAAATATCATTCATTTTATAAAGTGAATGCACATCAAAAAATAGTTGACCGCCATCCTTTAGAGCAACATATATTCGCTCTAACGTAGCATAAACTGCTTTTTCCTGTACGACGTAATTTAATGAGTCAATAGCTATTGTTACAACGTCAAGCGCCTCAAAGCCCTCTAATTCATCCATTGACATACAAAATAGGGGGACATGTAATCCTACATCAGCAAATCGCTTTGCGGCAATTGAGAGCATATTTTCAGATAGATCAATTCCACTCACACTATAACCAGCCCTTGCTAATAACAGAATAAGTACACCTGTACCACAGCCGATGTCTAAGAGATTAGGGAATTGATTACACGGTGCATGCTGCAAAATCCATTCTACATATTTATCGTAGGGGATATCGACTTGCAGCTCATCATACACATGGGCAAAACGTTCGTAGCTACTCACTTAAGCCTCGGGGATGTCTAGTTGCGGTGCATCGCCCCATAGACGCTCTAAATTATAATAAGCGCGCTCATCCTTATGGAATACGTGTGCCACTACATCTCCTAAGTCTACTAGAACCCAGCGAGCTGCATCGAAACCTTCAACACGACGAATTTCATAGCCCTCTTTTTCAGCTACGTCCTGTAACTCACGCGCAATAGCTTGCACTTGGCGATCAGAGTTACCATGAGCAATGATAAAATAATCCGCTAAAAGTGAAATACCTTGCATATTTAAAACGACAATGTCCTCCCCATGTTTGTCGTCAATTGCTTTGTAAGCTGCTTGTAATAAAGTTGAAGTCATCCTTCACTGTCCTCTCTTTTCATCATATCGTTATAACATTCTATTGATAATGGATAAATTGGCTGTTTTGTGTCAATTAGAAAAGCCAATGTATGGCGCACACAGGCACTCATCGCTTTATCCAAACCTTTTTCCGCCTTTTTACGCAGACGATCTACACCATCAAATTTACGATTAGGCTCAATCATATCCGCTACAAAAATTATTTTTTCTAAACGGCTCATACCAGCACGCCCTGTTGTATGAAAACGAATCGCATTAAGCATATCCTCATCTGTTAATGCAAATTCACTTTCAGCGATATATGCACCTACTGGACCATGCAACAGTTCACTACCCCAGCCAAGCAGACGAGCATCTAATTTTTCAGCACGAACAATATTCTCCATCCATTCAATTTCAGCATATTTTGCAATATCATGAAGGATTGCTGCTGTTTCTGCTTTTTTCTCTTCTTCGCCATACTTTTTGGCTAGTTCTATAGCTGTTTCCATTACCCCAATGGTATGAATATAGCGCTTTTCAGGCATTCGAGTCTTAATCGCCGCTAAATACTGTTCGCGTTCCATAAAGACCTTCCTCTCGTATATATGCCTCTACCGCTTCAGGCAATAAAAAGGTAACTGTTCCTCCCGTGGCAAGACGTTCTCGAATTAGTGTGGACGATAAATCGATTTGAGGAACTTCCACCATTAAAATAGGGTACTCTGAATTAGCCTCAGTCCTTGGACGCTTTACCCCTACAAATTGTACAAGGTTCACCAGCTCATCAATACAGTACCATGAATGAAGGGAATCAATCATATCGCCTCCAATGATAAAGTAAAATTTTACATTTGGCTCTCTTATGCACAATGCAGAAAGTGTCTTATATGAATAGGATACGCCACCCTTCTCTACCTCATACGACTCCACAGAAAAATGTGGATAAGGACTTATAGCACGCTTAACCATTTCTAGCCTCTCCATATCACTGGCATCATGACGTGCAAACTTATGGGGTGGCAGCGCATTAGGCATAAAGCGTACTTCATCTAAATTCAATGCATGAAGTACCTCATTTGCCATCATTAAATGGCCATTATGCGGTGGATTGAACGTTCCTCCCAATAAACCGATTCGTTTCATCATCTCACCTTATTTCGTTGCTTTCGGTAGTACAATCTTTTTTTGATTGCGAGATTCTTTATATAAAACAACTGTTAATCCAATTAATTGCACAAGCTCTGCATGGGCACCCTTTGCTAGTGCTTCTGCAACTTCATGCTTGTCCTCCTCACAGTTATCTAAAATACGTACTTTAATGAGTTCTCGTACTTCTAATGCCTCACGAATTTGCTTCGTCATTTCGTCATTAACGCCGCCTTTTCCTACTTGAAAAATTGGTGTTAAGTGATGTGCCTCTGCACGTAAAAAACGTTTTTGTTTACCTGTTAACATAAAAATTAGTATCCTCCTAATTGCACCTTTAATTGCGCAATCATTGAATTTGTATTTGGGGATTGCCCTAGCCAATACTCAAAGGCAATGGCCCCTTGATGAACAAACATTCCAAGTCCTGTGACAATGGTTGCTCCCTTTTCTTCAGCCGCTTGTAGAAAAGGTGTCATTAATGGATTATACACAATATCCGCAACAATTGCGCCCTTTGTAAGACGATCAAGTGAAAATGGCATTGAAAAATTGCCCGTAGCAAGTCCAGCCGATGTCATTTGCACCAAAATGCAGAAATCAGCTAAGGTTGCTTCAGCCTCTGTTAAGGATATAGCCTGACCTGTACCCATTTCATCGACAATCGCCTGTGCATTGGCTACTGTACGATTGGCAATGGTTAAATTTTTATAGCCCTGCTGCT
>NZ_DKJS01000085.1:198703-225746 GCF_002455205.1 Lysinibacillus sp. UBA6686
TTTTAATGTACCTTCCTTTGTTCGAACAACTGTATTTACAGCACCCATTTTTTCCGCTAACTCATCTAGCTCATCTAAGTAGGGAATGATTGCTGTTTTATGTGGAATTGTAACGTTCCAGCCACTTGCACCTAACGTTTTCAAACCCGCAACTGCAGATTCTAGGCTTTCAGATGATACATGCACTGGAATATATGTGGCATCTATCGACATCTCCCTAAACCAAGCATTGTGCATCGCTGGTGATTTTGAGTGTTCAATAGGATCACCCATAACCGCAAACCATTTCTTCATTTCCTAGTCCCTCTTCTCTACTTGTATACCCTAAATTAGTGATGGGCGAATTGAAACTTGTACACCTTTTGGTGCATAAGCTGCTACAACTACATTGGCATGCTGTACAGTAATCCATCCAAGACCAGAGAATACAACATCTGTTTTCGCTTCTTTGATAGAGAACTCATGACGCACTAATGGCGGTAGCTGTTCTATAAATTCAGCAGTTGGAGGTGCCAGCAATTCACCCTTATGCTCTGCATACAATGTATCTGCCTTCTCAAGCTTTGTTCGGTGTATTGGTAAATCATTAGCTACATGGACCGTGAATGCTGAACGTTCTCCCTGAATAAAGTCAAAACGTGCAAGTGCGCCAATAAATAAAGTTTGTCCAGCGTTTTGTTGGTATACTTTCGGCTTTATTTCTTTTTTCGGCATTATATATTTTAATTCACTTGCATCAATATGGTGTGCCATCTGATGATGATTAATAATCCCTGGTGTGTCATATAATGCACTACCATCATCTAATGGAATTTCAATCATGTCCAAAGTTGTCCCTGGGAAATGAGAAGTAGTAATCACTTCACCCTCACCTGTAGCCTGTTTAATGATGCGATTAATGAACGTGGATTTTCCAACATTTGTACAACCTACAACATAAACATTTTGCCCATTTCGGTATTCGTCAATGGCTTCCATTGCTTCAGCCATTCCTTTACCTTTATGGGCACTGACTAAAAGTACATCGATAGGTTGCAGACCAAGAGCCTTTGCCTCCCGTTTCAACCAATTAATTACTTTTTTTGGTTTTACTGATTTCGGTAATAAGTCAGCCTTATTCGCGACTAATAACACAGGATTTTTCCCAACAAAACGGTGAAGTCCTGGTAGCCAGCTCCCGTTAAAGTCGAAAATATCAACAATTTTTACGATTAAGCCTTTCTGTGCTCCAAGACCGTTAAGAATGCGTAAAAAGTCGTCATCTGTTAATGACACTGGTTGAATTTCATTATAGTTTTTCAAACGGAAGCAACGTTGGCAAATGACCACGTCTTTTTCTAATGATGATGGAGGGGCATACCCAACTGCTGTTTTATCTTCTGTTTGAATTGTAGTACCACAGCCAATACAATTTGGCATTTCGTTCATTCTTTTTCCTCCCAAGTCATAATTCCTTTTCGTTTTAAATCATTGAACACGCGTCGTTCAATAAATCGATTGAATTTTGTTACGAGCCCATCAGATTGTGCCACAGGTTTGACAAGTACTGTATGCAAGCCTAAGCGATTAGCGCCCATGACATCCGTTAATAGTTGATCTCCTACCATAACTACCTCATTCGGACGTAGCCCTAATTGAACAATGGCACTATAAAAGGCATTACGAAATGGTTTTTTTGCCTTATGGATATAAGGTATACCTAATGGCTCAGCAAAATGCTTTACACGTGCTTCATTATTATTGGACGCAATAATAACACGAATACCTGATTCCTTCATGATACGAAGCCAAATAATAAGCTCTTCCGTTGCATCAGCACGATCCCATTCCACAAGCGTATTATCTAAATCTGTAATAATACCTTTAATGCCTAAGTCTTGAAGCTTTTCTGGTGTAATTTCAAAAATACTCGTCACAAATTCATCTGGTAATAAAAAATTATACAAAATAGCGACCCCTAATCTAAACGTATTATTCGACCATTATAGCATATTTGCAAAGGCTTCACCCATTCGAATTGGGCATCCCTGCACTACATTGTCCGTAAATTCAATTGCTCCTTTTTCAAATAACATGACGACCGTTGAGCCAAATGAAAAATAGCCTACTTCTTCACCTTTACGCCACTGTGTTGTAGTGTTTGTAAGGACTATAGAGTTGACAAAAGTTGCACCCACCTTAATAAACGCTACCTGCTGATTATTAGCCACCTTCAGCTCTGTTACTTGACGATAATTATGTGAAATTGGTTTTTTTCCATAGGAAAGTCCAAGCTGATTTACAGGATACGATTTTTGTCCAAGTGTATATTGTCTTAGCACTAATCCATCAATAGGGCTATGAATCCGATGATAGTCAGCAGGACTTAGGTAAAACACAATATAATGGCCATCAGCATACTGTGCAGCACGTTCTTTATTGCCAAGTAAATCTTGTAAAGCATACGGCTTCCCCTTTACAAGAAATGTCATATCCCATTCGATACGACCAAAGGATTCCACCTTCGCATCAACAGGGCTCGTGTAGGTAGTTGGATTTTGTTCAATGGGTCTGACATGTTCCAAAAGCTCCCTTGTAAAAAAATCATGTAAACTTGAAAATTGTTGTGGTTTTTTTGAAACTTCTTCAAGGTTAATATCGTATACCTTCATATAGCTAGGGATTATACGTTTACTCCACTTAGCTTTTGCAATCGTTTGTAAAAGTTGAGAGGATTGCTTGCCATTTGTTAATTCAATCAAGCGTTGATATAATTTTTCTTTCATAAAACAAAACCCCTATCGATTAATTTAGACTGTCAATTTTTTCGCATTCGAAGTATAATGGTACAATATCTTAAGTGTAAAGGAGTGATCCCCCTTGTTTTTTTATCACAAGTTGGTGGATACCACGGTTAAGAAAATGAAATCGCAAGCAGCAAACTTCATTACAATCAGTAATATGTCCTTTGGTGGCGCAGCCATAATGGCTACATTACATGAATACTATAGCTACAGTGTCTTATTTATCTTTATTGCTGCCCTTCTAGATCGTTATGATGGGAAGGTAGCTAGAGCTCTCGGACAAGTGTCTGATTTAGGTAAACAGTTAGACTCTATGAGTGATATTATATCATTTGGTGTAGCGCCTGCATTATTAATGTATGAAGTGGTATTAGTAGACTTTGGTTTCGTCGGCATGATGATGACCGTACTGTATATCGTCTGTGGTGCGATGAGATTAGCTCGCTTTAATATTAGTGAAGCAAACGGCTATTTTACAGGGTTACCAATTACAGCTGCAGGTACTCTCTTAACTTTAACGTATTTTGCATCTACTGCGTTCCACCCGGCATTTTATCTTTTCCTTTTTCCAATACTAGCTCTATTGATGATTAGTACATTCACGTTAAAAAAAGTGTAACAGCACATTTGCTGTTGCACTTTTTTTCATTTAACACAGTTCCCTAACATATACTGTCGAAAAATGGGGAAAGGATGAAATCATTCAATGAGCGGAATTTTTACATCTATGTTGCAGTTATGGCTTGAAATCCCAGCGCTACTTGGTTATTTAAAGGGGCAAACATTCCATAAACCCTTTTCAAAAGAAGAGGAAGCTGCTTGTATTGAACGATTTTTAGGCGGTGATGAGCAGGCACGTCTTGACCTAATTGAACGCAATATGAGACTTGTCGCACACGTTGTGAAGAAATTCCACCCAAAGCATGAACAGCTTGATGATTATATTTCCATCGGCACTATTGGGCTTATGAAAGCTGTAGAAAGCTATACTCCCGACAAAAAAACCCGTCTTGCCACTTACGCTGCCCGCTGTATTGAAAATGAAATATTAATGCATTTACGGACACAGAAAAAGGTGCAAAAGGATGTTTCCTTATTTGAGCCAATCGGTACTGACAAAGATGGCAATGCGCTACAAATTCGTGATCTTCTGCAGTGTGATGAAGAAAGTGCCACAGAAAAAATTGAGCATAAGGAACATGTTGCACAGCTCTATCATTATTTACACATGCTTGACGAACGTGAACTTGAAATTGTGACACTTCGCTATGGCTTAAATCAACAGGATGCTCTTACCCAAAAGGAAATTGCAGCACGCTTAAATATTTCACGTAGCTATGTGTCGCGTATTGAGAAGCGGGCACTAATCAAACTATATCAATTGTATAAACGAGACCAAAAGACCATTGAATAATTTATTGTAAATTGATGTATCAAAAATAGCAATAAAATCTACGATATGCACGACTAGTATTCTTGTATTTTTTGTTACAACTACCAATCATAAAATCGATTTTTTAGAAAACATATTACGAAGGAAGGCAAAAATATGTATATAAATCTTCTGAATAATTTTAACACCCTTATATCGAAAAAACCTCCTTGCGATAAAAAATATCGCAAGGAAGCTTTTTTCATATTCCTATATAGTTTCTGAGAGCTCTGCTGAAATAAGTGAACCGAGTAAAGTTGTAATAATAACTACACCAGCTGTTAAAAATAACATTATGAATACCTCCCAATCATTTGAAGAGATTTAATTAATGACAGTGTAGCATCCATAAAATTTTTTAACTGTGATTTTTCTCACACTACTAATTGTACATTGTGTCGATTATGTGTAATTTATCTTCATTCAGCAGTGCCCAAAGCCCCCTGGCGGATGTCATGGATTTTGAAGAGGAGCTTTTTGGGCTCTAAAAATCCGGACGCAATTATACTGAGGTGTAATGCATCTCACTCTTATGAGACTGAGACTACTCAGTCATCAAATAACTTATATCATTTCAATCGCTTTTAAAACAATTTGTGTTGAATGTTTTGCAGCTACAGGTAAAAATTCATCGAAGCTAATATTGGATTCTTTCCCTGCGATATCTGATAAAGCACGGATTACAACAAATGGTGTCCCGAACTGATAGCATACTTGTGCAACAGCTGCTGCCTCCATTTCAACTGCCTTCATTTGAGGGAAATGATGACGGACAGCTTCTACACGTACAGGATCATTCATAAAAGCATCTCCTGAGCAAATTAAGCCAATACCAAATTGATGCTCTCCAACTGCCTTTACAGCCTCTTCAGCCACTTTCATTAGCTTCTCATCTGACTTGTAAGCTGCCGGCATGCCAGCCATCTGACCAATCTCGTAGCCGAAAATTGTTACATCCACATCATGATGACGAACCTCGTCTGAAATGACAACTGCTCCTACCTCAAGTGACTCATCATAGCCTCCAGCAGAGCCTGTATTAATGACTACATCTGGTTGGAATTCATGTAGGAGAATCGTAGTTGACATGGCAGCATTTACTTTACCAATGCCACTTTTTAATAACACAACCTCTTTGCCATCATAGATTCCTGTTGTATATTCACTACCTGCAATTGTTGTACTTTTCCCATCTTCTAATGATGCTCGTAGTAGCTCTACTTCTTCTTCCATTGCGCCAATTACTGCAATTTTCATAGATTTGTTTCTTCCCTTCTTTATACTCTATTAAAAATAAACAAAAGAGTTATTTTCGTCAATAGGCGCCATTTAATGTATTTAACTGCTCGAGTTTTACTGGTAACCAGCCCTCTTGATCAATCCATTCCATACTAACTCTATACATTGCTGTTTTATCATTTGTGGAAACAGTTGCTATAGCGGTGTTAGCGCTCCCGTTATTTTGAATACGCCAAATAATCATGTTGTCCTTTTCAATGCCTGTTGCAGTTGTAATTGTTGCCACCTTTTCTGCCCAGTCAACAGATTTAACATCGTATGAAGATACATGCTGACCTGTTTGTGTCGTAGGTGTAGGTTTCCAGTTTTTATTCGTCACAACCTTATCTACAATCGGATTATCAGACGTAGTTTCCTGAGGTTTGTCCTGTTCAGATACTATTTCTTCTTCGATAGGTTCTTCCTTTGAAGGTTCATCTGTGGTAGCATCCTTATTTTCCTCTTTAGAAGGCGAAGGCTCTTCCTCAACCTGCTTACTATCATTCTTTTGCTCTTGTTTCGGCTCATCTTTCACGGCTTTTTCTGCGTCATCTTGCCATTTAAACACATAGGTAGCTGTGATAATAATTAATACTACAACTATACCAATTAATACATTCAATAGTTTATCTAGCTTTTTATTATGAGATGGCTGCAAATGACGACTGCTTCGAGTTTGTCGTTCACTCATGAAATTCTCCCCCTCTCTAGCCAATATTTTATCAATTTCGACAGCACATGCAAAATATTTGTGTCTTTTTTATTTTCTATATCCTGCAGCATATTAAGTCTTTGTAAATTAAAAGCAGTTAACTTTCTTATTAGAAGAGAAGTTAACTGCTTGTACAAAAAATATATAATTATTTTATAGAAAGAATCTTAACTTTCATTTCACCGCCTGGTGTTTGTACAACAACCTCTTCCCCTTCAGCACGGCCAAGTAGGCCTTTTGCGATTGGGGATTCATTAGAGATGCGGAATTCCATTGGATCGGCTTCAGCTGAACCTACAATAGTATATGATTCCTCTTCAGTCGATGGTTTACCATTAATGATTTCTACAAATGTAACCGTTTTCCCTAGTGATACTACACTGTTGTCAGTTTCATCCTCAGAAATAATCACCGCGTTACGAATCATTGATTTTAAGGTAGAAATGCGTCCTTCTAGAAAGGCTTGTTCTTCTTTTGCTGAATCATACTCAGCATTTTCTGAAAGATCTCCGAAATCACGGGCAATTTTAATACGCTCAACGATTTCCTTACGTGTTTCCGTTTCTAATTTCACTAATTCTTCTTCTAATTTTCGTTTACCCTCAGCAGTCATTGGGTATTGTTTTTCATTTGCCAAAGTCCTTCACTCCTTATTTCATCAATATAAAAACATAAAACTCGACTAAATGCCTATAAATACATTTAGTCGAATTTTATTATTTTTAAACGTTTTCAAATTACGCTTTGACCTAATAGTATGCATGCTTTTCAGAAATATGCACCGATAAGCATGTAAATATTGTCAATACCACTCTATCTTATTACAATACGTTGTCAGTTTCAAGAATAGTTTTAATTTTCGTGACCATTAAATCAATGGCAACCTCATTATCCCCACCTTCTGGAATAATGATATCAGCATAACGTTTTGTTGGTTCAATAAATAGATTATGCATTGGACGAACGGCCGTTAAATATTGGTCGATGACAGAATCTGTTGTACGTCCACGTTCCTTTATATCACGCATGATACGACGGATAATTCGTAAATCTGAGTCCGTATCAACAAATAATTTTATGTCCATTAAATCACGTAAATCTGCGTCCTCTAGCACTAAAATACCTTCTAGTATAATTACATCTACAGGCTCTACATGAATAACCTCTTTTGCTCTTGTATGCTGTACATAATCGTATACTGGCTTTTCGATAGATTGACGAGACAACAACTTTTTTATGTGTTTAATTAACAAATCATTATCAAATGCTAACGGATGATCATAGTTCGTACCTAAACGTTCCTCAAACGTTAAATGACTTTGATCCTTATAGTAAAAATCTTGTTCAATTACAACCACTGAATGATCTCGGAAAACATCATAAATAGCATGTGTCACACTCGTCTTACCTGAGCATGAGCCACCAGCGATTCCGATGACGACTGGACGCTTCGTTGCCATTAATTATTCTCCTTTCGCATCATGTTATGCGGTTTTAATGGTGTATCACATTTAAATGTAACAATTTGCAGTGGATGACGGGCTGCATCTAAGCTATTACCGTCCTCATCCCATATTTCTCCCATTGTTAAACAGAAGTTTTCGATTTCAGGGCCGAAGAATTCTACTTCATCGCCAGGCTTAAAATAATTTCGTTGCTGCATTGTGACAATTTTTGTCTCTGGATCATGATCTAAAATTAAACCAGCAAATTCATAGGTTGTTTTACGGCCATGAACACCAAACATTTGCTCCTCGAAACCAGGTGCATCGTGGAAAAATGCTTCGGCCGTATCACGGTTGGCACATTTATCTAACTCCTCTAGCCATTCACGTTTAATTTTAAAATTATCAGGATCAGCACAATAGGCATCAATTACTTTGCGATACACGGAAACAACTGTTGCCACATAGTGAATCGATTTCATACGACCTTCCACTTTTAACGAATCAATGCCAAGCTCAATCATGTGAGGAATGGCCTCGATTAATTTTAAGTCTTTTGGACTCATAGCAAAAGGTGCATGATTGTCATCAAACAGCGCTTTTTCTTCGCCATCTTCTAATTCATATAAATCGTAGTCCCAACGACAAGATTGGCAGCAACCACCTCGGTTGGAGTCACGAGCAGTCATATGATTTGAAAGCACACAACGACCAGAATAAGCGATACACATTGCCCCATGTACGAATGCCTCAATTTCAATATCAACCTTTTCCTTCATTAGCTGCATTTCCTCGCCGCCTACTTCACGGGCTAACACTACACGATGTAAGCCTTCCTCTTTCCAATACTGTACCGCTTTCCAATTTGAAAGCGATTGCTGTGTGGAAAGGTGAATTTCAAGCTTTGGTGCAGCTGAGCGGCATGTTTCAATAATTAGAGGGTCCGCTACAATAATGCCTGTCACACCTGCAGATTCAATATCCTTTAAATACTGCTCTAAGCCATCCATATTTTCATTGTGGGCAAAAATATTTGTTGTAACATAGATTTTCGCACCGTATTTATTGGCGAATTCTACTCCCTCACGCATTTCCTCAATAGAAAAGTTATCTGCGTTTGAACGTAAACCAAACTCTTGGCCACCGATAAATACAGCATCGGCCCCATAATGAACAGCAATTTTTAATTTCTCTAAGCTACCTGCTGGGGCAAGTAGCTCAGGTTTTTTTGTAATGACACGTTTACCGTCGACAATTTCACGGATTTTGTCATTTTGTGCTAACGCTAATGCCATGTTCTTGCCCCCTCTTAGTAAACTGTTTCCTTGAAGATAAAGCCTGTGTCTAATGGTCTGATAGCTGGCTGAATTTCTTCAATTTTTGCAAATAAATCATCTTTTATCTCTTCATATGCTTCTTCTGATTCATCAAAATAAGCATCTATGGCTTTGCGGTAGGCTTCTGTCACTGTCACCACATATTCTGGTGTTTGCAGAACACCCTCAATTTTCAGAGCATCAATGCCACCCTCAAATAATTCGCCAAGCTCATCAATAACACACATATCATTTGGACTGAAAATATGCGTGCCATTTACATCTTCATAAATAGGATACTTATTATTACGCTCATCATCATGTAGGAACATATTACGATTTTCTTTACGATTTTCAATTTCCATTACTTTATCTTGATATAAGAAATAATGGCCGAGTAGTGGGCGCTTCGATTGGAACATACATGTCATGCCATGAACTTGTACTTCAATCTCTAATTCAGCATTCTCTTTTATTTCCAACACTTCATCTAACGAAAGTTCACGAGCAAGCACTGCACGAGTTGCGCCGCGTTTCCCCCAATAGTTTGCTGTAAACCAGTTTGTGGCAGTTGTCTCAGGGTTCCAATGTAATGGAATCGTTACTCCTTGCTCACGACGAATAATTAATACGGCTGGGTCGCCAAAAATTAAACGATCCACACCAATTCGTTGCATTTCTTTTAAATAGTCAGCAAGTGCATCTATCTTTTCATTATGGAAAAGTGCATTGACTGCCACATAGACCTTTTTACCTGCTGCGTGAATAAGCTTTGTTGCTTCTTCCACTTCATCAACAGAGAATTCTCCTGCTAGACGTAGACCAAATTGTTGTTCACCAATTACAAAAGCATCTGCTCCAGCTTCTAAAAGTGCTTTTATATGCTCTAATGATTGTGGTGTCACAAGCAATTCCGGTTTTTTCATAGTAGTCACCTCTTCAAACATAGTAATAAACCATCACCGACTGGTAAAAAAGCACTTGTATAATCAGGATGCTGCATTATCCATTCCGTGAAGTTTTTTAAATTGCGAATCATCGTACGTTTACGACGTGGGACATCCTTCAAATCTAAATCAGATAAACCATGCATGTACATATTATCGATATACAAGACTCCACCTGATTTCACTAGTGGGGCATATTTTTCAAAAAAGCGCTGATATTGTCCCTTTGCTGCATCGATAAAAACTGCATCAAATATTGTTTGAATAGCCTCATCGTCTACCTCTAAAGCGTCTCCTTCAATGACTGTAATCCGATCAGATACGGCTGAACGTTTAATATAAGCTTTAGCTCTTGTCACACGCTCTGGATCACGCTCTATTGTCACGATATTCACATTTGGTAAAGCCTCTGCCATTCTTAGTGCAGAATAACCGATAGCAGTACCAATTTCTAAAATTTTTGACGGATTTTGAATACGTAGCAGTTGATTCAGTGCATCGATACCTGCAAGCTGCATAATCGGTACATGATTCTCCTCCGCGAATGCTTCCATTTCTAAAAGCAGTTCATTACGTGGTTGAATAAATGATTGTATATATGCATCTGATAATCCCATTGTTAAATCCACCCTCATTTAAAAGGCAACAAGCCCTCACTTGTTGTCCGTACTTCATCATTCATTTACAGCAAAAAGAAAAAGACCAAACGTGATGTCTTGGTACTTCGCCATACAAAAATGAGCAATTGTTTCTTTATGCTCAAAACAATTGCCACCACGTATATTATCCAGCATGAAAGTTCTGACCGTATGTGGATTTATCAAAAATCACAATTTATAATAGCACGAAAATAGAAGGAAAGCTATTTTTCTTTCCTTCTATCCATTGGAATACTATATACTTTTTCTATTTTGAGTCATTACTCTGGCTTACGTAAATATTTTTCCACCTTTTGCAAATGTTCATCATAGGTTTTAGAGAAGTGATTTACACCCTCTTTATCAGCTAGGAAGTAGAGATAATTTGTGCTGCTTGGATTCAGTGCTGCTTCAATAGAAGACTTCCCTGCTCCTGCAATTGGACCAGGTGGTAGACCTTTGTTTTTATAAGTATTGTAAGCATTTTCTACCTCTAAATCTTCATATAGCACTCGATTCTTATGAGAGCCAAGTGCATATAAAACAGTTGGATCTGTTTGAAGTGGCATTCCCTCATCTAGACGATTATAAAACACACTTGCAATAGTTTCTCGATCTGTTTGAGCAGTAGCTTCTTCCTCTAGCAATGAAGCAAATGTTACTAATTGATGTACAGACATCTGTTTTTCTGCAAGTAAATCACTGTAATTCTTCACAACCTTATCCATTGCCCCAATCATTTCTTCTACAATTGATTCCAATGATGGCTTTTCTTCAAAATAAGAATAAGTTGCAGGGAAAAGATAACCCTCTAAATCATAGCGAATATTATCAGCTAACACTGCATCTGTCACAAGCTCAGGATAGTTAGCCATCATCTTTTGAACAAATGCATCACTTGTTACTAAATCCATAAATTCCTTTTGTGTATATGGCGTTTTCTTCTCCACAATATTACCAATTTGTTCAAGCGTTAGGCCTTCAGGAATTGTCATCGTAAAGACTGGCTTCCGATATACCTTTCCTGTTTTTAAGCTTTCGATTAGCTCATCTAACGTCATGGCCTTTGTTAAATCATAATTTCCTGCCTGGAACTGAGATTCATTTTTAAACTTTGCGTAGTATTTAAATACACGAGCATCTTTAATAACGCCTTTTTTCTCTAATAAGGTAGAAATTGAGCTTAAACTTGAGCCAATTGGTACTTCAACAGCAATTGTTTTCGTTGAATCTGGATCTACTGGTTTGAGGGCACTCTTTACATAATTGTAGCCAAGAAAACCAACAATCACTAATAGTAGAACAAAAACAATAGCTATAATAGCAACGATTTTTCTCACGATTTTTACCTCAGATTTTCTTTCTTGCATTTTTGAAAACATTTCTTGTTTTTTTGAACCGTTATCCACGGGTTTCCCCCCTATCACTATCCAATATCATACTAGAAATCAACTTTCACGACAAACAGAAATCGATAATTCAGTAGAAATGGCACACACAAAAAAATCTGCCAACTATTTTTGCTGGCAGATAATTTCTATCTAAGTCTTTTACTGTTCATACTATAATTGAAAAGTTTCTCGCTTCTTATCGATCAATAACCCCATCGCAAGTTGAGTAATAACCACATCATCTGCTGGAGGATTAAAACGGCTACATTGAACATCTCTAAATAGGCGTTGGATTTTGTTTTCCTTCGATAAACTTCGTCCTCCTACAACCTGCATGGCTTTTGTTACAATATCGATAGCATTATTACAAATAACATACTTGGCAATACTAACAGACTCCGATAGTTGCTCCTTAAGAGCTGGATTTTGTTCAACCTGCGCTGCAATACTATACAAAGTTCTTCGTGCAGTTTGATAAAGTACTTCTATTTCGCCGATTTTTTGTTGCACATGACTAGCATGAGCGATTGTATTTTCTAAGCTATATGAATACGTATTTTTCGCAAATTCAATCGCATAATCTCTTGCTGCACCTGCCACCCCTAAGTAAACGGCTGGAATTTCTAATGAATAGACACGACCATCAGCTAAGAAGCGATTAACTTCATTTGGGCGATGTCTGTAGAGCAATGCTTCTTCTGGTACAAACGTATCATGAAAAATAATATCATGACTGCCAGTCGCCCTCATGCCCATCGCATCCCATGTTTCAACAATCTCTACTTGTTCATTTTTAGTAATGAGAAACTCTGCTGTTAAATTTTCTTCTTCTACATAGGCAATAATGGTGAATTGTTTTAAAATCGGTGCTAAGGAAGCAAATGCCTTTTCACCAGTAATGCGATATCCTCCTGGTACTTTTTTAGCAATCGTCCCAGGTAAACTTCCTCGAGAAATATTTCCCTTTCCACGTTCACTGTTAATAATATTTAATCGAGAGCCTTCTTCTACAGCTTTTCGGCTTAATTCTGCAAATACAGGCTCTGGCCATGTTTTCGCCTCACGAACATTCAAAAACGTTAATAAATGCCAGCCAACTGACAATGCAGTAGAAGCATCCCCTCTAGCTAATTGTTCCTGTACTAATAACATTTCGTAGAGAGAAATTTCTTCTCCACCATATTTTTTTGGCACTGTTAATCGAAAATAACCTGCCTCCTCTAAAATTTGAAAGTGCTCAAACGGAAATTCACCACTTTCATCATATCGAATTGCTGTCTTCTCAATTTGCTTGGCTAAATTTTGAGCATACTGAACGAGTTTTTGCTCTCGTTCATTTCGAATAAATATATCAATCATCCTTCTGTCACCTTACTTTTAGCAAAACGATTCAGCGGCTTTTTCAAACCTAAATGCTCTCTTAACGTTGTGCCTGTATAATCTTTACGATAAATGCCTCGTTCTTGTAGAATCGGTACTACCTTGTCAACAAAATCCTCTAAATCTCGTGGTAATAATGGAAACTGTAGCATAAAGCCATCTGCTGCTCGCTCTATAACCCAACGCTCCATCTCATCTGCAATTTGTGTCGGTGTTCCGACAAAAGCATCACGCTTTGCAGGTCCAAATAGGCGTGCATATAAATCGCCAACCTTTAAATTCTCTTTCTTAATGATCTCTAAGTGCTCATAAAAGTGACTTTGAATACTATTGACTTCTGGAAATTCCACTTCGATAGCAGGTGTATCGAGTGAGTACTTTGAAAAGTCAACATTCCCCATATACCCAGAAACAAATTTTAAGCTTTCGTAAGGGTCAATCAATGACTGTAACTCATTAAATTTACGAATTGCCTCCTCTTCTGTATCACCTACAATGGGGGAAATACCCTGTAAAACGAGAAGTTCCTCTTCTGTACGGCCGAATGGAGCAAGCTGTGCCTTTAATTGACGATAGTGTTCTTTCGATTTTTCAATATTATCCCAATGGACAAATACAACTTCTGCTGTACGTGCAGCTAATTGTTGGCCTGGTTTAGATGCACCAGCCTCCACAATTACAGGCTGCCCCTGAACAGAACGAGCAATATTTAACGGACCTTTGACAGATAAATAGTTGCCCTTAAATGATGTTTCATGCACTTTATGTCGATCATAAAAAATATTATTGTCTCGATCATAGAGAAAAGCATCGTCCTCCCATGAATCCCATAATGACTGAACAACATCGATAAATTCTTCTGCACGTTCATAGCGGTGATCGTGCTCCCAATGTTTATCACGGCTGAAATTTAAAGCCGTTTCCCCAGTAGCATCTGCTGTTGTCACTAAATTCCAAGCTACTCTTCCATTACTTATATGATCAATGGACATCAATTGTCTTGCTAGTACATATGGCTCACTGTATGTAGTTGAAGCTGTTGCACCAAGTCCAATTTTAGTGGTTGCTGCAGCTAAAGCCGTAATTTGAATGAGTGGATCGAAGCGATTTAAAATATGCGGATGGGATTCATGATTAATAGCTAAACTGTCTGCCACGAAAGCAATATCAAACTTTCCTTTTTCCGCAATCTGAGCTGTTTTTTGTAACGCTTTAATGTCGATGCTTGCATTTGCCTGTGCAAATGGGTGCTTCCATGCAGCAACATGCATACCCGCTCCAATTAAATATAGGGCGAGCTTTATTTCTCTTTTCTTAGTCATTGTTAAACACCCTTTCTAATATGAATAGAAATCCTTCCATGTTGCTAATTCATTCAGTGGCATTTTCACAGGAATATAGTTTCCATTTGATATTTCTTTAATAAACTTAGCTGTTTCATCACGCTGATAAATTTCCACTATTTTTTTCAATGTTTCATTATTTTTGTCTTCTGCCTTTGCCACGATAACATTAATAAATGGCTTAGCCGTTTCACTCTCATGAATGATGGCATCTTTCAATAAAAGACCAGCTTCTACAGCCACACCATTGTTAATAACGGCAAAATCAGCATCCTCCATTACCCTTGGCGTTGTCGCACCATCAACAGGCAAAATTGTTACTTTTTTTGGATTATCTTTAATTCGATCCTCCCCACCATTACCATCAAAATTGTCCGTTACTGTTAGTAGTCCATGCTCCTGAAGTAGTAGTAAAGCTCTTCCCCAGTTGGAAGGATCATTTGGTACAGCGATTTTTGCACCTTCTTTTAGTTCATCCAGCGATTTAAATTTATTGGAATATAAGCCAATTGGAGCCATTATTGTTGTGCCAATGGCCTGTAAATCCGAGTTATTATTTGTATTAAATAAATTTAAATAGGCAACATGTTGAAAAGCATTGATATCTACTTCGCCTTCTACCAGCGCTTGGTTTGGGTCATATTGCGCAGAAAATGTTACTAAATCGAGGTTAATATCTTCCTTGCTTGCCTGTTCCTTGATATATTCCCATGTTTTCAATTCTGAGCTACGAATACCAACCTTCACAGTATCCTTTTCATCTGCTGCAGAACATGCCACGAGTAAAAATAGCAATATAAAAAGTCCTACTAAATAGTTAAGTTTTTTCATCTTTACATTCTCCCTTAAGACACCCTACGTATTTTTCGTTCAAGACTATTGCCGATGCTTTGAATAATCTGTACAAGGACAACTAAAATTATCACTGTTACCAAAATCGTCGCATTATCAAAGCGTTGATAGCCGTAAGTAATGGCAACATCACCTAAACCACCGCCACCCACAGCTCCTGCCATGGCTGTCGCGCCAATAAGCCCTATCGTTGCAGTCGTGACACTTAGGATTAAAGATGGAAAAGCTTCAGGCAATAGAAACTTTCGTATAATTTGAAATGGGGAGGCTCCCATTGCTTTTGCTGCTTCAATAATGCCCTCATCCACCTCCAATAATGAATTTTCTATTAATCTTGATATATAAGGCCCTATATGCAAAACTAGCGGCACGATGGCAGCTGTCGTTCCAATTGCCGTTCCAACAAGTAACCGTGTAAACGGAATAATTGCAACAAGTAAAATAATGAACGGAATGGAGCGTAGCGTATTGACAATTGGATTAACAATCGAGAAAATTAATTTATTTTCAAGAATATGCCCTTTTCTTGTTACAACTAAGACTACTCCTAAAAGAAAGCCCAAAATGGCCCCAAAGAACAACGAAATGCTAACCATGTACAGCGTATCTAGAACCGCTTCGATAATAATTTGTGTGCTCACTTTCACGTGCAACTACCTCCTCTATTTGAATATTTTTAGCCTGAATAAATAGAAATGCTTTTTGTATTTCCTTATCAGAACCAACAAGCTCTACTATTAAATGACCGAATGGAATTCCTTGTAATTCTGTGATATTGCCAAATAATACATTGACATCTACAGCAAATTTTTTCGCTACCTGTGAGACAATTGGCTGTCCAACATCTACTCCAATGAATTTTAAATTGTAAATTTTTTTAGAGGTTTCTATGCTTTTTAATTGCTCATAAACAGAAGATGGTATTTCATCCCGAACAACCGACTGGACAAAATTTTTGGTTGTCTCCTCTCTTGGTGTAGAAAAAATTTCAAGCACATTACCTGTCTCAATAATTCTTCCGTTTTCCATGACAGCCACACGATGACAAATATCCCGAATAACTTCCATTTCATGTGTAATCATCAAAATCGTAATACCATACTCAATATTGACCTTCTTTAGTAACGCTAAAATCGATTTGGTCGTTTGTGGATCAAGAGCAGACGTTGCTTCATCACATAAGAGAATCGTCGGTTTGGTAACAAGTGCTCTAGCGATGCCGACTCTTTGTTTTTGCCCGCCTGATAGCTCGTCAATATAGCGATCAGCTTTGTCAGTTAAACCAACAAATGCTAATACCTCCTTCACTTGATCCTCCAAGTTCGATTTTTTTACTCCACTTATAATTAAAGGCATTGCCACATTTTCGAATACAGTTTTAGAATGAAGAAGATTAAAATGTTGAAAAATCATGCCGATATTTTTCTTCTCCTCTCGAAGTTGCCTTCTAGTAAGCGTAGTTAACTCTTTCCCATTTACAAGCACTCGTCCAGATGTTGGCTCCTCCAGTAAATTTACTGTTCGAATTAAGGTACTTTTACCAGCACCACTAAAGCCAATAACACCAAAAATTTCGCCCTTCTGAATCGTTAAATTGATGTGATTTAGGGCCGTCACTGTTGATGCTCCTACCTGAAATTCCTTTGTTGTTTCAATAAATTCAATCATGCACGTCTACCTCCTTAACATGTATGTTGTTTACTAAACTTTAAAATGCGGGAACAACAGCACCTTTGTACTGATCTTCAAAGAAAGAACGCGCCTTTTCACTTGTTAACCACTTAACGACCGTTTGGATAGCTGGATCATCCTTTTTTTCCTTTGTCGAGGCAATAATATTGACATAAGGCGAATCAGAACCTTCTATAATCAATGCATCCTTCATAGGATTATAGCCCCCTTCTAAAGCGTAATTCGTATTAATAGCAGATGCGTCTACATCATCTAATGACCGAACAAGTAATGGAGAATCTACACCGATAAATTGAATATTTTTCTGATTTTTCGTAATATCCTCAACTGTATAATCACCCGTCTTCGCTTTATCTAATTCAATCAGACCATTATTTTGAAATAGCAGTAATGCTCGAGAAAAATTAACAACATCATTTGGTACAGCCACCTTTGCATTTTGTGGCAAATCATTTATTTTCTTTAGTTTTTTCGAATACACACCAAATGGCTCAATATGAATCCCTTTTACACTGACTAAAGCTAAATGACTTTCTTTATTCGTTTGCTCTAAAAACGGCACATGTTGAAAAAAATTAAAATCCAACTCACCATCTGCTGTTTGTTGGTTCGTTTGCACAGCATCTTTTATAATGGAAATGTCTAGTTTCACTCCATCCTTTTCAATATCTTTTGCTAAATACTCCAATACTTCCGCATGAGGAACATTGGCTGCACCTACTTTTAATGTGACAATCTCCTCTTTACCTTCCTCTCCTTTGCTCGTGCAGCCAGCAAGCAAGCCTATAACCAATGCTCCAATTAGCAATTTCCAACCTTTTCTCACACTATTACCCCCTTAACTAATCAATTTACTTGGTTTAATGTAAAACAAATCTTATCCATTTACTAAGAATTGGTCAATACCTCATTCACTATATTTTTTCAAAAATTCAGAAAATCAGTCTTTGAAAAAGCACTTTTTTCTCGTAAAATCACTAAATTCAATCGAAAGTACAAAATTTTCATTTGCAGATAGAAACCTTTTTAACTATAGATAGAAAATTTCTATTATTTAAATATCAATTTCGCCTTGGCGTAATTGTAGCTGCCGCTTTGCTTTCGCTACAGATAAATTGCCACAGGACGTGGCGTTCTTAGACTGAGTTCCGCTATTTCAGTAGGTGTTTGGATACCTACTGAAAAGGAACCAAAACCGCATTTTCTCACCGCCTGTAGAGGTAGGAGTCTTCTGCTGAATGAAGATAAAAAACCTCTGAGTGGCTCATAACCACTCAGAGGTTTTACAATTCATTCAATATATTTTCAACAAATGTCCATTCCTCATCAGTTTCAATTGGTAATAATTCCTCTATTGAACCATCATTACCAGATAAATATTGCGCCGCAAAAATATCTCGTTCCTCAATAGGTTCGTCGGTTACAGGTACATATAAAACATAGGACTTTCCAAATTGGTCGGATGAAAATGTATGAATAACCTCGCAGACTTGATCTAATCCATCCTCATCCGTAACGGTAATTAACTGTGGCTCCTCCTGAAATTCGTCCAGAAGTGTCAGCACGACCTCATTAATCATTTCCCATTCAGCCTCAGTTTCAACAGGCATTAAATTGGTCATTTCTCCATTGTTATCATCGTACTCAAATGTCATAGCAGAAATATCCCCTGGAATTTCATTACCCGCTTCGTCCATTAACGAAAATAGTACATATGATTTTTCCTCTGCATCAAAGGTAAAAACGACCCTGCATTTTTGTTCCTTGCCATCCTTACCGATAATCATAAATTCTTGTGTTTCTTCATTCATTCAACTTCCTCCTTTATGTTTTTTTGAGAGATAGGGGTCATTCAGTTCTATGGTAAAGTTTCGCTTGTTGGTAATATTTCTTTCGATCACGTTCAAATCACTATTGAGTGACTCCTTACTCCTACAACCGATTTCACTTCTAATAGATTAAGCGGCTCCTTACCTCTCTTGCTTTCACAGCCATATTGAACGTCCCTTATTTTTTGACCACTTTCACCAACTGTATTAGGCCGAATTCCCGCAATTTTTGATCACTGTCACTCCATATTGAGCATTCGCCTGCATATCCCAATAAAAAAGGAACAAGGACTGCAAGTTGCGATCCTTGTTCCAAGCTTTAAGAAAGAAGATTAGTCTTCGTATTCATCCTCTAAAGCATTTAATACATCTTCTACCATATCCCACTCTGCTTCTGTTTCGATTGGTGTTAACTCGCCGTCTTCACCATTTTCAGAAGGAACGAATGAAGAAACGAAAATCTCTACAGAACCATCCTCATCTTCTTCTGCTCCTACCATTGAGTAAAATACGTAGGATTTGCCAAATTCAGGCGATTCATGAACATGAATCACTTCACAAAGCTGTTCATTCCCGTTCTCGTCAATCACTGTAATGTGTTGTACGTGTAATTCTTCTTCATGGTTGTGCTCGTGTGCCATGTGCTTGTCACCTCATCAATTAATTTTTGCTATCCAAATAGCCTTGTAAGATCATCACAGCAGCCATTTTATCAATGACTTGCTTCCGTTTTTTGCGACTAACATCTGCATCAATTAGCATACGCTCAGCAGCCATTGTCGTTAAACGTTCATCCCAAAGCTTTACTGGCAGTGAAAAGGTCTCCTCTAAAAGCTTTTTATAGTTTTCAGATGCCTCTCCACGTGGTCCCACCGTATTATTCATGTTTTTCGGATAACCTACAACAAATTCTGTTATAGCATACTCCTTTACTAGCTCGGCTATTCGTTCAACACCAAATTCACCGTTTGCTTCATCAATTTTTACGGTTTCAATACCTTGGGCCGTCCACCCTAGTGCATCGCTTATTGCCACGCCCACAGTTTTTGACCCAACGTCTAATCCCATAATTCTCATTTCTAGTCCTCGTTATTCTTTTTAATATAAAATTTAACAAGCTCTTCTAGAATTTCGTCACGCTCAAGCTTGCGAATTAAATTACGAGCATCCTGATGGCGAGGAATATACGCCGGATCACCAGAAAGTAAATAACCGACAATCTGATTGATAGGATTATATCCCTTTTCCTCTAATGAAGAATGAACTTTCAACATTACCTGCTTGACTTCCTGTTCCATTGATTCTTCTGGAAAATTAAATTTCATCGTTTGATCAAATGAACTCATGACCAGCACCTCGCTTTCAGAAATAAGGAGATGTGCAAAAAAGCTCATCTCCAATTTCTCTTTATTATAACCGATTTGGCGTATTAATTAAATGGATTTAATATAATCATACACAGAAAGTAGTGCTTCATCAAGTTTTGATGCATCTTTTGCACCTGCCATCGCCATATCCGGACGACCGCCGCCTTTACCACCACATGCCTCTGCTACCATTTTTACGATATTTCCGGCATGATAACTGCCGCCCACTAAATCTTTTGTGACGCCAGCACATAGCATTACTTTTTCGCCATCAACAGCTCCTAAAACGACAATAGCTTTATTCATTTTCACTTTTAAATCATCCATCATTTGACGCAATTGATTATTATCTTTTGCTTCTACTCTAGTAGAAAGGACTGTTACATCACCAATTGTTTGAGCTGCGTCTACAATTGCTCCTGCTTGTGCATTCGCAATTTTTTGAGATAGTGCCTCATTATCACGTTGTAATTCTTTATAGTCTGCTTGAAGTCCCTGTACTTTTGTCACAATATCTTTTGGATTTGCTTTTAATAAGGCTGCAGCATCGTTTAATAAAGCTTCCTCTTCTTTAACTGCTTCATATGCCACTTTTCCTGTTACAGCCTCTATACGACGCGTACCTGCACCGATTCCACCTTCTGAGATAATTTTGAAGAAACCTATTTCAGAAGAGCGTTTTACATGTAGACCACCACAAAGCTCAATAGAGTAATCACCAATAGAAACTACACGGACAATATCGCCATATTTCTCACCGAATAATGCCATAGCCCCCATTGCCTTCGCTTCATCGATGCCTTTTTCTTCAATCACAACCTCTATATCATCCCACACTTTTTCATTTACAATACGTTCAATTTGCTGTAACTCCTCTTTTGTCACTTGACCAAAGTGTGAGAAGTCAAAGCGTAAGCGATCAGGACCTACATATGAACCAGCTTGGTTAACATGATCGCCTAGCACATCTTTTAATGCACGCTGCATAATATGTGTAGCTGTATGATTTTTAATAATTAAATTTCGATCATCCCGATTAACAACTGCTTGCACAGTATCTTCTACATGCATTTCACCAGATTCAACTACCACTGTATGGAGCGGCTGACCATTTGGTGCTTTTTGAACATCTTTGACAACGGCAGTAAAGCTATCATTTGAAATGATACCACTATCTGCAATTTGTCCACCCATCTCAGCATAGAATGGTGTTTTTGCTAAAATTACTAGCGCTTCTTGACCTTCAGAGGCAACCTTCGCTACTTGTCCATTGACAATCATCGCTGCAATTTCTGTGTCTGCAGTTAATGTATCATAGCCTACAAATTCGCTGGCAACCGTTAAATTTGCGAGAACTTCATTTTGCACTTGCATGGAGTCTACATCTTGACGAGCTGCACGGGCACGCTCACGTTGCTCTTCCATTGCTTTCTCGAAGCCTTCATGATCTACCTTCATGCCTACTTCTTCAGCATATTCTTCTGTTAATTCAATTGGGAAACCGTAAGTATCATATAATCGGAAGGCATCTGCACCTGGAATATAATCATGTCCTGCTGCTTTTTGTGATGCAACGACCTCGTTAAAGATAGCTAAACCACCGTCTAATGTTTCATGGAAGCGAATTTCTTCATTTTTAATGACACGTTGGATAAATTCACTTTTTTCCGTTACCTCTGGATAGAAGTCCTCCATTATTTTGCCTACAGTTGGTACCAATTCAAACATAAATGGTTTTTCAATACCGATTTGTTTTGCATAACGAACAGCACGACGTAATAAACGACGTAATACATAACCACGACCTTCATTTGAAGGAAGTGCGCCATCACCAATCGCAAAAGCTACTGTACGGATGTGGTCTGCAATTACTTTGAATGGTGTATTAATATCCTCTTCTGAGCCGAAGATTTCATTTAAATCTACTTCGCTAGGACGCTTATACTTACGGTTAGCAAACTCCTCAATTTTTTCAATAATCGGCATGAATAAATCAGTATCAAAGTTAGTTGGAACATTCTGAACAACTGACACAATACGCTCAAGACCCATACCTGTATCAATATTTTGCTTTGGCAGCGGCGTATACGTACCATCTGGATTATGGTTGAATTGTGAGAACACTAAGTTCCAAATTTCAAGGTAGCGTTCGTTTTCTCCACCTGGATACATTTCTGGATCACTATCATTAGAGCCATATTCTTCTCCACGGTCATAAAAAATCTCTGAGTTTGGACCAGAAGGACCTTCTCCAATATCCCAGAAGTTCCCCTCTAATCGGATTAATCGTTCTTCAGGAATACCTATTTCGTTATGCCAAACATCATAGGCTTCTTGGTCTTCAGGATGAATAGTAATAGATAAAAGCTCTGGATCAAAGCCCATCCATTTTTTATCTGTTAAGAACTCCCAAGCATAATGAATCGCTTCTTTTTTGAAGTAATCTCCAATAGAGAAGTTACCAAGCATTTCGAAAAACGTATGGTGACGTGCTGTTTTACCTACGTTTTCAATGTCATTTGTACGAATCGACTTTTGGGCATTTGTGATACGTGGATTATCTGGAATAACACGACCATCAAAATATGGTTTAAGAGTAGCAACACCAGAGTTAATCCAAAGTAAGGATGGGTCATTAATGGGTACTAGTGGTGCTGATGGCTCATGATGATGACCTTTCTCTTTAAAGAATTCCAAATACATACGGCGAATATCTGCTGCTTTCATAGGATAAATTCCTCCTCATAATTTTGTTAAGTTTACGACATGAATCCGCAAATAAGCATAAAAAAGCCCTCATCCCAATAAGGGACGAGGACTTGTTAGTTGTCTCGCGGTACCACCCTAGTTGTAAGTAAAAAATACTTACCTCTTTAGCACTTGTAACGTAAGTGAACGGCAGAGATTAACTGCACTCTGGAGTAGCTTTCGGTATCTGCAATGTGAGGATTTTTTCAGCCAAGAAACCCCTTTCTGAACACCCACAAATACGTACTTGTTCCATCATCGTTTTTACTATTTTCTATCGAGCATTATAAAAAAAATATTTTGTTCTGTCAATTGTCACTAGTAAAGCTAACCATCACTAGGCAATCATTTTTTTGAAGTATGCCCACATTCCCCAAGTAAATACAACTAAAAATACACTAATTGTAATCGTTGTAATTGGTGAATCTGGATATGGCAATGGAACATTCATGCCAAAAAAGCTTGTAATGACTGATAATGGCAGCATAATTGTTGATATTACAGTAAGCAAATTAAGCTTTTCAATTGATTTACCACTAATAATTGAAAAATAAGTATCTAAGGTACTGTTTACTAAATCTCTATAGGTTTCTGTCGATTCAACAATTCGTTCAAGATGGTCATTTAAATCTTTATAGAATGGAATATTTTCCTCACGAATTTCAAATTTCCACTGACCATTACTATTTGAAAAAATTCTTTTTTGTGGCATAATTGCCTGTCGAATGAATATAATAGTTCGCTTAAGCGCAAGAAACTCCTCTGTAACTATTTTCGGCTGATAATCATATATTTCCTCTTCAAGCTCATCTATACGGGCTCTAATCCGTTCTAAAACTGGGAAATATTCATCAGTAATGCCATCAATAATTGTATGCAAAAGAAAATCAGTGCCTTTATCTAAATACTTTGTACTGTTTAAGCAAATATTTTCGATATGACCTAGCCATTTAAGCTTTTGCTTATGAACCGTTACAACATAATTAGGACCCATAAAAATATTTAATTCTACTGTAGTTATTTCATTGCTACTTTTTTCATTATAGATCGGGGCATGAAAAACAAAAAAATTATAGTCGCCATAATGATCCATTTTTGGGCGAGAACCCTCGTTTAAGCAATCCTCTACCGCTAATGGATGGAAGCCAAAAATTTCCGCGATATCATTTAATTCATTGTAGCTATATGCATATAAGTCAACCCATAATAAATCCTCAGCATGGAGGCCATGTTTAAATTCTTTCAAATTAAAATCATGTTCTACTATGTTGCTTCTTTTTTTAAAATAATGGATTTTAATCATTGTTTTTCACCTCATGTTTTATTATTTAAGGAGAACAAACAGGCATGAGCCTATTGTTGTTTCGGCGATAAGAAATCGACGATCCTTAAATGTTTATTTCTTCCTAACATTTGCTTACCCGGCTCAGGACTACTATCCATTTCTCATCACCTTCCTTAAATAACAAAAACACGCCTTCGACGAATGAAGGCGTGTTGAATACACATATCAAAAAACAGTACAGTAAAGAACAGTACTTTGCTTTCTTACCTTCAAACGTTGAGTTTTAGCACTATGCGGCATAGGAAATTTACTCCAGCTACGTTAAAAAACACCTTATTTCGATGATTTCTGTTGACCCATTGGCGTCTCTCGACATTTTTGGGTAGTAGCGTATCTCCAGCATAGGAGCCTCACCTAACGAAGGGATTGTTATTTTTTTATTCTTGTAAATCATAATGCATAATGAAACAACTGTCAAACTGAAAAATTTTTGTAGCAGATTTAGGAACAATCATCTTTTAAAAATTTTTCCACCCTTCCAATATATTGTTCTCGATTATAGGTTTGATAAAGTACTGATGCTAAGCGAACTGGGTCACCGAAGAAGAAACGCTCATAAAGTGTTTGCCTTGTGCCAAAGCTACTCATTGTTAAATCCCAAGCCAAACGGAATTTTTTAACCCGCTCTTTACCGCCATCTTTAAATGACTGTAAATAGTGTTCTAGGTCCCCATCATCCGCTACAAAGGCTTTTTCACTTGGAATGGACATTAATCCACTTGCACCAAGTAATTGGATGATTTCAGTAAAAGTCGGATACACTTTTGGGAACACATGAATGGCAACTTGCAATGAAGGATGATCTGGCCTTATAAACCCAAAAGTATCCCTTGTTGCCTCAATTTCTGACTTTAACAATAAAGCCTTCATTGTTTCTAATGCTACAATAATATCTACAACCTTTTGCTGCACATGCTGATAGTCTCCTATATTTATCGTATCTACAATTGATTGCACCACGCCCAAAATAAATTCTGTTTTAGCTATTTGGCGTGACAGCACCTGATGTAAGCCATAGGCCTGAAAGCCACTGATATTCATAAAGGTATTGGCAACTTCTAAATTTTCATAATAAAAGACGCGCTCCCATGGCACAATCACATCATCAAATACAACAATTGCATCCATTTCCTCAAAGCGGCTGCTTAATGGATAATCAAACGTTGATTCACCGCCTACAAAGGACTGCCTACATAAAAACTTTAAGCCTTTAGTATTGCTAGGAATCGAAAATGCAAAGCCTTTTCCTTCGTCATAACCGTTTGTTGAAATCACAAGAAGTTCATCAGTAATTCCTCCCTGTGTAGCGAGTAATCTTGCCCCTTTAATGACTAACCCTTCACTTGTTTTAGCAACAATTTTAGCAGCAATAATGACTTCCTCATCCTCAAAATAAAACTTTTTACGATTAACTTGGGGCTCTATAAAGGTATGAGTCATCGTTAAATCATTTTCGCGGGCATGCTCATAAAATTTCACTAAATGCTCAGGGAAACAATTTGGTTTATCTTTTAAATAATCAGCAGCTGACGCAAGTGCCATTAATGTCGTATTCATGTAATCTGGACTTCTTCCCATAAGACCATGAGTGGATAGTGCCCATTCTCTTGCGGCAATACGTCTTTTTACAAGATCTTCGCCTGTCAATACTTGTAGAAAAGACATCCCAACACGATGATTACTAGTCGGTGATACATAGGTCATCTTATCAAGCAATGCCTGCTCATTTTGTAAATCAAAGAGTCTTGCCTGACTCTGCATAACTCCCTTAAATGCTGGATGCTCCGACACCTTTCCTGTTACAACTTCACCATCAATAGAAATATACGTTTGCAACGCATCAATACGCTCAATATATTGCTGTCCTGTAATTGCTGGCATGCAGTCACCCCTAAACATTCCAATTATTTTATACTCGTTTAGTATATGGAATTTCCCAGTTTTAGGTTCCAAGGTTCCCAACTGTATTATATCAATCCATCAATCTAGGGAAACTGTACCACTTTTTTTGAGACAAAAAGAAATTTGCTTATATCGCTGATTTTTCAGTTATTTTAGATAAAATCGATTACAATAAGCGATTATTAAACAAGTTCAATTTTATGTCACATTCATAAAAAAGTCTGTTTTAACTAGTACAGAGTTTCTAGATTTTTACTTTATGTAGGTGTAAGATAGCCTCGTAAACAAAACAAAAAACATCTTTTTCAAAGGAGAATATAGATGAACCATAAAATCATTGCATATGTCGAAGAATTAGAAGCTGCCTTAATGAATCAAATGGAGGATCATAACGAAGAAAATCTTTTATTTTCTATTGCTTCTAATTTAATTGCTCAAGACAGAGCTAATTATAAAAATGTTTGCCAGGCTTATGAAGTGGTAAAACATCATATCGTAGGTATTCATTAATCACTTTTAAAGCATAATGAAATACTATTATGTCAATGAAATCAAGGTGACAAATTAAAAAGTATAGCCCTTTTTCAAAACGAGGGGTTGATCTCCGTTCCGACTGAGTGCTTTGCCGCTGACGCTTCGCTTT
>NZ_DKJS01000066.1:0-71423 GCF_002455205.1 Lysinibacillus sp. UBA6686
TCCCTCAAAATACGCTCAGGTGGAAAGGCAAAGAGCTCAGCTTCTCTCAAAATACGCTCAGGTGAAAACAAAGAGCTCAGCTTCCTTTAAGACTCGCTCAGGTGAAAAGTCAAAGAGCTCGGCTTCCTTCAAAATTCGATCAGGTGTGAAGTCAAAGAGCTCGGCTTCTCTCAAAATACGCTCAGGTAGAAAGCCAAAGAGCTCAGCTTCTCTCAAAATTCGCTCAGGCGAGAAGTCAAAGAGCTCAGCTTCTCTCAAAATTCGCTCAGGTGTGAAGTCAAAGAGCTCGGCTTCCCTTAAGACTCACTCAGGTAGATGCCAAAGAGCTAACATCCCCCCCAGAAAAAGTTAGGGTACTAAAGCAAAGTACTTCAATTCTCTTAAAACAGCTCAGATACAACCCCTCAAATTTGCTCAATTAGTTTCTGTAAATCCTCTTTTGAACGTGGCAACTTAATGTTTTCCATCAATAATTTTTTACTTTGTAAAGCAAGCGCCATTTCAAAGACCCAGGGACGTTCCAGATGAGCACGTTGAAGTAAATCCTCCCGATAAAACATCTCAACAGGGTCCCCATTATAGATGATTTTTCCACCTTCCATAACGATTATTTGATCTGCCCATTCATAGGCTAATGGGATGTCATGGGTGGCCAATAAAATGGTGCGATTTCCGTTTTCTAATTTCGCTAAATATTGCAAAACTTGTGCAGCATAATAATTATCGAGTCCTGCGGTTGGCTCGTCTAATAGTAATACAGATGGCTCCATTGCTAGTACGCCTGCCATGGCTACCCGTTTTTTTTGACCCACACTTAAAAAATGTATTGGTTTATCGAGTAATGCTTCCACCTCTGTTTGTGCAACTGCCCAAGCCATTTTTTCTTCTATTTTTGTAGTTGTCCAGCCGAGGTTCAAAGGTCCAAATGCAATATCCTGCTTTACTGTACCAGAAAACAGCTGATTGTCTGCATCCTGAAAAACAATGCCAACCTGTTGACGTAATTCTTTTAATGCTTTTCTACTATAATGTAGCTGCTTGCCACAAAAGGCTATCGTTCCAGTAGTTGGTTTAAGAATGCCATTAAGATGCTGAAATAATGTAGATTTTCCCGCTCCATTATGACCTAGTAAGGCAATTTTTTTGCCCTTCGGAATTTGGAGTGTAATATCTGTTAGGGCGTGTGTTCCATCTGCATAGGCGTAAGAAAGCTGATTTAGTTCAAAGTAAAAGTCTGTCGTCATTAGAAAAACCCTCCATACACGATGAGGAATAGTAAGATAGCTGCAATACCTAGCCAGTTTTTCATGCTATAGGTTGCATTCTCCTGCCAATAGACCGTTTCGCCACCTCGCGCTTGCATGGCATTATTAAGTTCGCGGCTTCGTTGGAACATTTCAGCAAATAATGCAGCAATAAGCATAGATATAGAGCGTAGCCACTGGGCAGGTGAATGATAACCAAGTCGTGCCTGCTGAGCAAGATGAATTTTTTGCATACTGTCTAAAAAAATAAAAATAAATCGGTATGTTAATTCCACTAGTTCAACAAACAAGGTAGGAATTCTACATTGTCGTAACACATGACAAATAGACTGTACAGATGTTGTTAGGATTAAAAAATATAAACAACTGACACTACCTAGAACGATGAAAAAAAGTTGCTTTGCTGTAACTAAGCTTGCATTGCCCACAAAAATTGTCCAATCATTGAAAGAAAATGCCCAAATATGTGCAGGTAATTCGTTAGCCGCTGGGGCTATTGAAATTAGAATAGATAGTAAGCTAGATAGTAAAAAAAATCCGGGTAACAATAATAGTTTTAAATAATATTTCACAGGAATTTTAGCGCCTATAATGATAAAGGCACTCATTACAATAAATGTAATGAGTGAAATTCGTTCATCTCTCATGATAAGCGACAATAATAATAGTCCAAAAGAAAACAACATTTTTTCTAGCGGATGAACAGACGCTAGCTTATTCATATATGCATACTTATCAATTAGTAACATACTTAACCTTCTTTATGTTTGCCGCGCATTAAGCCAATAAAGTATCCGATAAATCCAGCACCTATAGCAGCTTGTAGTGCAAATAGTAGGCTTTCAATTTCTCCACTTGGTGGTTCCCATAAGCTTTCAAACCATGGTTCGTAGTCAGCATTTATTTCACCGATTGCTGCCTCTGCTTCACCATCTGCTCCTTCGAATTCTGCACCCTTTTGAATGAATAGAGGGATAATTGCTAATAACACAACGATAGCTAGCAGTAATAAGTTTTTTTTCATTCTAATGTGCCTCCTTTGTTGAAAAAACACGTAATGCTTTTAATTCGCTCACATTGTATTTTTTCAAGAAGTTCATCACAACTACGGTTAAAATCCCTTCACTAACAGCAAGAGGGATTTGTGTTAATGCAAAAATACCTGCAAATTTTGTGAATGACGCCATAAAGCCACCAACCTCAGAAGGAAAAGCAAGAGCTAATTGAACAGAAGTGACAATATATGTACCTAAGTCACCAAGCATAGCAGCTAAAAACACAGCTAAGGAAAATGAAAGACCCATTTTTTGAGAGCCTTTAAATACATAATAAGCAATAATTGGACCAACTACTGCCATAGAAAAGGCATTTGCTCCTAAAGTTGTAAGCCCTCCATGCGCTAAAAGTAAAGCTTGGAATAATAATACAATTGTTCCGATTACACTCATTGCTAATGGACCAAAAAGAACTGTACCAAGTCCAACTCCTGTTGGATGCGAGCAGCTTCCAGTTACTGAAGGGATTTTTAATGCTGATAAGACGAAGGCAAAGGCACCTGATAGTCCTAAAATCATTTTTGTTTCAGGGTTTGCATCGATCGTTTTACGAATTGAACGTAATCCTAAAATAATAAATGGAATAGATACAACCCACCAGAAAATGGCCCACTCAATTGGTAAAAAGCCCTCCATTATATGCATGGCGAATGCACGATTTGGCACAAATAAAAATGCCAATAAGAAATAACTAAGCTTCCAGCCTGAGAATTTCAAAATTTCTCCTCCTTACATATAGTTTTTGAATTAGCGTGCGAAAAATAAAAAACACTTCTCCTTATGGGAAAAGTGCATAGCTAAAACAATTAGAATTCGATTCTACTAAGCCGCACACCTATCCTCGTAGGTTGAAACGTTCACATTCTTTTCGGCAGGTCTCCTGGCTTTAGTTCCTCATTTTATAGGCCTTCCCATCCGTTGGACAGTGACATTCTCTATAAAACTCCCTAGTACAGTGGCGGGACCGCGCCGGACTTGAACCGGCTTCCCTTTTAAGCGAAATGATAAGCACTTCGCACCGAAAAAAGATGAAGTTGTGAGATTTCACGACAAAGTGTAACATAATTTTCCATCATGATGCTATCTTTTTTTAGAAAAAATTTTTAAAATTGAGGTACAATCTAGAAAATTCTGATAAAATAAAAGAGAAATTTTTCTTTTTTCTACGAATTTTTTGATGAAATTTTAATGGAAATGTCACAATTTTAGAGAGAAATATTGAAATTTTAAAATTTTAAGATATGATAGAGACAGTTTTAAATTCATGTTAAACAAACAAATTTGATATAAAAACATACATAAGTGCTTGAATATTTTCAAGATAATAGGGAAATTGGTGAAAGTCCAATACAGCCCCCGCTACTGTAATAGCTGATGAAATCGCAAATGCCACTAGTGCAAACTTGGGAAGGCGCGAAAGTAAATGGAAGCTTAAGTCAGGAAACCTGCTTATGGAATGATGCATGCAAACTTTTCGGAGGGAGAAGTTGAAGCAAAGGCGAATACCTGTAATTTATTCGACTTTATTTGGCTTCTACAAAACCTTTACTCTTCGATTAGAGTAAAGGTTTTTCTTGTTCCTAAACGTATTGAGGGGAGAACAACGATGACTACTTGGAATTTAGAGGGGATGCAGACACATCTTTTTATTTGCAATGGCAGTAGCTGTATGAAAAAAGAAGCAGAGGAAATTACGCAAGCCATTCGTGATGAGATACAGTTGCAGGCACTTGATAAAAAAATACATACAACCCGGACACGTTGCAATGGCAGATGTAAGGATGCATGTGTTGTCATTGCTTATCCGCAAGGGAATTGGTACCGTGTGCCAACAACTGAACATGCGAGGGCACTTGTGCAGGATTTACATCATGAGTCACTGCACCATGAACATGTTTTTACGCTTCGTGAGGGCACATTACAGCGCACAGCACAAACAACAGCCATTAAAGGCATCGAAAAGGTGAAAGAGGGGTAACAAAAATGGCGCAAAAAGGAAAGATTTTTGTAGTTGGCTTTGGGCCTGGTGATTTTAATCATATTACACATCGGGCTGTGGAGGCATTACAACAGAGTGATATGATCATAGGCTATAAAACATATGTAGAGCTAATTCAGGACTTAGTTAGTGCAAAATCTATTGTTAGTACAGGTATGACGGAGGAAGTATCTCGTGCACAGGAAGCGGTACGCCAAGCAGAGGCAGGGAATATTGTTTCTGTTATTTCCAGCGGTGATTCTGGTGTATATGGAATGGCAGGGTTAGTGTATGAGGTATTAATCGAGCTTGGTTGGACGGAGGCAACTGGTGTAGAGGTAGAAATTGTTCCAGGTATTTCTGCTATCAACTCATGTGCAAGTTTACTAGGTGCGCCAATTATGCATGATGCTTGTACGATTAGTTTAAGTGACCACCTAACACCTTGGAATTTAATTGCGAAGCGTGTGGAAGCAGCAGCGATGGCAGATTTTGTGATTGCACTGTATAACCCAAAAAGTGGTCGACGTACAAGACAAATTGTGGAGGCCCAACGAATTTTATTAGAATATCGTTCACCTGATACACCAGTGGGACTTGTTAAAAGCGCTTATCGTGACCGTCAGGAGGTTACCATGACAACTTTAGCAGAAATGCTAGAGCATGATATTGGGATGCTGACAACGGTTATTATCGGAAATTCATCAACATTTTTCTATGATAATAAAATGATTACACCACGTGGCTATCAGCGTAAATACACACTTGGTGAGGAGAAGCAGCCATTACGTCCACACCAACGTTTAAGGGAAGAAAATGAGCCATGGGCAATGAATCAAGAAACAGGGGAGGCACGCAATGACTTTGCGGCAGATCCCAACGCTAATCGTATCGAACCCAGTTTAGCCATTTCTCCTAATCCAAAACAAAAAAAAACTTCACTTGAGATGGCGACAGCAGCCTTAGCGATGGTCAACGGAACAAGTGAGGTAAAGGCAACGCCCAAGCTTGTGCAACAAAAAATCGAATCTATCTTTGAGTTAGCTGTGAGCCCAGGAGTAGCCAATAAATTTTTCACCCCGCAACAGATGATGACGCTAGCAGAGGTTGTCGGGGAGGATGGAACGATGGAATACACGCCAGACCATCAAATCCATTTAAAAATTCCAACAACGGAGCCAGAAAAAATTACAGCAAAGCTACTTGAGGTTGGATTCTTACTGGCTCCGATTGGGGATGTACTATCATTAAAGGCTTGTGACTTCTGTTATGGGGAAAAGGCTGATTCGATTCCATATGCCGAGGAGATTCAGAAGCAGCTTGGCGGAATGTCTTTACCGAAAACGTTGAATATTGGCTTTAATGGCTGTGGTATGGCATGCTATCGAGCAGTATTTGATGATATTGGCATTGTTTATCGTAAAAGTAAGTTCGATGTTTTTATTGGGGCAAAGCCAGTTGGTCGTACAGCACATGCTGCACAGCCAGTTGTAGAGGGACTAGAGCCTGAACAACTTATTCCGCTCATTACGGACATCATCGAAGAGTATAAAGCAAATGCCCATCCAAATGAACGTTTGTTTAAGTATTTTAAGCGTGTGAAAAAGATTCTGCATTTTACGTACCAGGACATGTCTTCAAAAATAAAAGTAGAGCCCGCTCCATGCGGTGACTAGTGAGGAGTAATGAGATGAAAGCAATTTTATTTGTCGGCCACGGGAGCCGTTTAGCAGCAGGAAATGATGAGGTGCGTACATTTATCAAGCAAATGGCACCTCGTATTGATGATAGCTTCTTAGTAGAAACGTGTTTCTTGGAGTTTGCTTCTCCAAACATTGAAGAGGGTATAACAAACTGTGTCAAGAAGGGTGCAACAGAGGTGCATGTGATTCCAATCATTCTTCTTCATGCTGGACATTCAAAGCTACATATTCCAGCAGAAATTGAGCATGCGCGTGAACATTATCCACATATTACATTCACATATGGTCAAACAATCGGTGTCCATGAAGAGATATTTGCAATTTTAGAGGAACGTTTAGCTGAAATCGGCTTCAATGCTGAAGAGGAGCAACAGGATACAGCTATATTATTAATTGCACGAGGCGGCAGTGACCCATATGCAAATGGAGACTTTTATAAAATTACACGTCTGCTGTGGGAAAAATTGCCTGTGAAATATGTAGAAAGTGCCTTTATGGGGGTAACGGATCCTCGTGTCGAAGAGGGAATTGAGCGCTGTGTTAAGCTAGGTGCTAAAAAGATCATTATGCTTCCATACTTTTTATTCACGGGCATCCTAATGGAACGCATGAATGGTATGTGTCAACAATTTAACGACAAATATCCAGAGTGTGATATTCAAATTGCTGACTATTTTGGGTATCATGAACGCTTGCAAAATGTGCTACTTGAGCGTATTGAGCAGGCTGTAAATGGGACATCAACAGGGATGCAGGATTTAGAAAACTATCGAGCTTATGCAGCAGTGCATGGTCATGCGCATCATCATCACCATCATGACCACGACCATGATCACGACCACCATGATCATCATCACGAACATGACCACCACCATGAAGAGGAGTCTGTGAAATGATTTTCATGTTAGCAGGGACAAGTGATGCCAGAAACTTAGCTCTTGAAATACAGTCAGCAGGCTATCAGGTAACAGCAACAGTTGTTACTGAGTCTGCAGCCTCTAGCCTTGCTGAGGTGGGTCTACCTCATTTAGTTGGACGGTTAACAGCTGAGGAAATGGCAGCAATTATGACAGAACAAGGCTATCGTTTAGTTGTAGATGCCTCTCATCCTTTTGCTGAGGAAGCTTCAAAAAATGCCATGGCAGCAGCGGAGCAAGCAAATATACCATATATTCGCTATGAACGCGCGCATGAACATTATTCTCATCCTCTTATAACAATAGTAAAAGATTATGAGGAGGCTGCTCACTTAGCAGCAGAAAAACGTGGTGTCATAATGCTAACAACAGGCAGTAAAACGCTTGCGACATTTACGAAGGTTTTACATGGTCTGGAGAATACAAGGGTGATTGCACGTATGCTACCTAGACTCGATAACATGGAGAAATGTGAGGCACTTGGTGTGGCACAAAGGGACATAGTCGCTATACAGGGACCCTTTTCAAAGGAATTGAACGAAGCGCTCTTTCGTCAATATGATGTGACATTGATGATTACGAAGGAAAGTGGCAAGGTTGGCTCAGTGGATGAAAAGCTAGAGGCAGCACTTGCATGTGGTATTGAGACAATATTAATTGCAAGACCAAATATAAAGTATGGCCAGCAATATTCTACATTTACAGAAGTACTACAGGCAGTACAACACACACTTTAGGAGGCAATTCAGATGGATTTTAAAACAGATTTCAAACCTTTAACGGTGGATCCGGATAAAATTTACGATTACAGTTTTTCAATTATAGCAGAAGAAATGGGCGAGCATGATTTTTCAGAGGATGAGTGGAAGGTTGTTCGTCGTATTATTCATGCATCTGCTGATTTTGAGCTTGGTCGTAGCGTTATTATTACTCCAGGGGCAATTGAGGCAGGTATCAAGTCTATTCTTGCAGGTCGCCATGTGATTGCTGATGTGCAAATGATCGAAAGTGGCTCAGGAAAAAAACGTTTCCAAAAGCATGGTGGGGATCTACATTGCTATATCGCAGATGAAGATGTCTCAGTAGAAGCGAAAAAACAAAATACAACACGTGCTATTATCTCCATGCAAAAAGCTGCTAAATTACATGAAGGTGGAATTTATGCCATTGGTAATGCACCAACTGCATTATTAGAGTTAATCCGTTTAATTAAAGAAGGCTTAGCAAAACCAGATCTAATTATCGGTATGCCAGTTGGCTTTGTATCTGCAGCAGAGTCAAAAGAGGAATTATTAAAATTAGAAGGTATTCCGTATATTACGAATGTTGGCCGTAAAGGCGGTAGTACAGTGACGGTTGCCGCTTTGAATGCTATTTCACTTTTAGCGGATGAACAGGCGAAAAAATAATGGAGCGGAAGCCAAAAAAGGATCCCAAGGACATGCGTCACGGTTATACAACGGGAGCCTGTGCAACTGCGGTGGCAAAGGCAGCATTGCTAGCACTAATTACAAATGAAGAGCAGGAAACTAGTACAATTCATTTGCCAATTGGGCGAGATGCAACCTTTACTATCGAAAATTGTACGTTTGAAAACAATACGGTAAGCTGTGAAACCATAAAGGATGCTGGGGATGATCCAGATGCTACACATAAAGCACTTATTATTGGCACGGTGAGCTGGGCCGATACACCTGGCATTCATCTTGATGGTGGGATTGGTGTCGGGCGGGTAACAAAGCCCGGTTTACCTGTCCCAGTTGGAGAAGCGGCTATTAATCCCGTACCTCGTAAAATGATTCATAGCACTGTACAGGGTGTTCTTGACGATTTTCAAATTAAGCGAGGCGTCAACGTTATTATTTCTGTCCCAGATGGTGAAGAAATTGCGAAAAAGACCTTAAATGGTCGTCTGGGGATCATAGGTGGTATTTCCATTTTAGGCACAAGGGGAACCGTCGTGCCTTTTTCGAGTTCCGCTTATATGGCAAGTATAGTGCAAGCAATAAGCGTTGCTAAGGCAGCTGGCTGTGAGCATTTAGTCATTACAACAGGGGGACGCAGTGAAAAGTATGGAATGGCGCAATACCCTAATCTACCAGAGGAAGCATTTATTGAAATGGGCGATTTTGTTGGCTTTACGTTAAAGCACTGTAAACGTCTCGGCATTAAGCGAGTCTCTCTTGTTGGCATGATGGGGAAATTCTCGAAAGTGGCGCAAGGTGTGATGATGGTGCATTCCAAAAGTGCTCCGATAGATTTTAATTTTTTAGCACAACTGGCTACAGATATTGGTGCAGATAAGGACACAATAGCTGCTGTACAGGAGGCCAATACCGCTTCACAGGTAGGCGAAATTATGGCAGAAAAGGGCTATGATGCATTTTTCCATCATTTATGTGAAGCTTGCTGTTACTCCTCCCTACACCATATTAAAGGCGGTTTAACGCTTTCCACATCGATTTATTCGATGCAGGGACAATTATTAGGAAGGGCTGATGACATTGCATCGATCAATGAAATTGATTGGGATCGGGGATAACGGACTAGAAAGCTTGCTGCCGCAATATAGGCAGTGGATTGAAAACTGTGAGGTACTTGTTGGCGGGGAGCGTGTTCTGGAATTTTTCCCGACCTTTAAAGGCGAAAAAATAATGATTAAAGGTGGCCTTTCTACACTTGTTACTAGATTATCTGAAGAAACAAGAAATACTGTCATCCTAGCATCGGGTGATCCATTATTTTATGGAATCGGCAGTTACTTAGCGAAAAAGCTAGACATAGAGGTTTACCCATATATAAGCTCAGTGCAGCTTGCCTTTGCAAAGATGGGGGAAAGCTGGCAGGATGCCTATGTCACGAGTATTCATGGACGCTCCATGAAGGGCTTAGCGCAGCGTATTGATGGCAAAAAGAAAGTGGCGCTTCTAACAGATGCGGAAAACAATCCGAATGCACTAGCGCGTTATTTAAAGCATTTTGACATGACGGAATACCGAGCATTTGTTGCGGAAAACTTACAAGGTACCAATGAAAGATTCGGCTGGTATTCGCTTGATGAATTAGAAGAAGCTGATTTTTCTCCTTTAAATGTCGTTATTCTTCAGCAAATTTCAGAGCCAAAACATTATGCACTTGGCATTGATGATGAAGAATTCTCACAGCGTAAGCCAGATAAAGGGTTAATCACAAAAAAAGAAATTCGTGTATTAAGTTTGCAGGCAATGCAGCTTCAAAAGGATAGTATTATCTGGGATGTTGGGACTTGTACAGGTTCAATGGCGATTGAGGCTGGCAAGCTTGCGCCAGAAGGTCAAGTGTTTGCAGTGGAGAAAAATGCTCCGGATTTAGAAAATTGCCTGCAAAACCAGCAAAAGTTCCGTGTCGATATTACGGCAATTCATAGTAAAGCGCCAGCAGGACTTGAAAACTTCCCTGACCCGGATGCCATTTTTATCGGCGGCACAGGAGGCGAAATGGTGGAATTATTGCAATTGTGTTGTAAACGATTAAAGCGAAATGGACGTATTGTCCTAAATGCTGCAACCATCGAAAATTTATATAAGGCAGTGGAAGCATTTAAGGCATGTGGTCTTGCTGTAGACATTTTACAGGCACAGCTTGCTCGCAGTAAACCAATTCTAGATATGACACGCTTTGTTCCATTAAATCCTATTTATATTATTACGGCTTATCGAAAGGAAGAGAATCATGAGTAATCTTGGTATTTTATATGGCTTGGGCGTAGGTCCTGGCGACCCAGAATTAATTACAGTGAAGGCATTTCGTATTATCCAGGAATCGCCAGTTATTGCCTATCCAAAAAAGCTAAGAGGCAGTAAAAGCTATGCACATCGAATCGTGGATGTTTATATTAATCCAGAGGAAAAGGATATGCTAGGCCTAGTTTTTCCGATGACGAAGGATGAGGCTGTATTAGAGCGTGAATGGACAAAATCTGTTGAGCTTGTTTATGAAAAATTGAAAGAAGGCAAAGACGTCGCATTTGTTACAGAGGGAGATCCTCTATTATATAGTACGTTTATTCATATGATGAAGCTAATGCAGGACAAGTACCCAGAGGTTGAAATCCGTACAGTTCCAGGTATTTCTTCATTTAATGGTTCTGCATCACGCTTAGGAATTGCACTAGCGGATGGGGATGATAAAGTTGCTATTATACCTGCTCATGATGACTATAACGCAATGCGTGACGCCATTGAAAGTCATGATGCAGTTGTGTTTATTAAAGTGGCAAAGGTTATTGATCTAATGCTACAGGTGCTACGAGATTTAGATTTACTTGATAAGGCTTCAGTTGTCACAAAGGTAACATCTGACGAGGAAATTATTTGGGATGTACGTGAGCTAGACGGTGTCGAGCTAGAATATTTAACATTAATGGTGGTGCGTAAATAATGAAAAAAATCTATATTGTCGGCGCTGGTCCTGGTGATCCAGATTTAATTACAGTGAAAGGCTTACATATGCTACAAACGGCAGACGTGGTCATGTATACAGATTCTTTAGTCAATGAGGACCTAATTGCAAAAGCTAAGCCAGATGCTGAGGTAATCCGTACAGCAGGTATGCATTTAGAAGAAATGGTAGCTGTTATGGTGGATCGTGTTAATGCAGGGAAGGTAGTAGCTCGTATGCATACAGGAGATCCTGCCATGTACGGAGCTATTATGGAGCAGGTAGCTCTTTTAAAGAAGGAAGGCATTGGCTATGAGGTAATTCCAGGTGTGAGCTCAGTCTTCGCTTCTGCGGCAGCAATTGGTGCAGAATTAACAATTCCAGATTTAACGCAAACACTTATTTTAACACGTGCAGAAGGGCGTACACCTGTACCGGAATTTGAAAAACTACGTGATTTAGCAAGTCATCATTGTACAATTGCGCTATTCCTTAGTGCAACTTTAACGAAAAAAATCGTCAAAGAGCTACAAAGTGCAGGCTGGGCTGATGATACACCAGTAGCCGTTATTCAACGTGCATCTTGGCCAGACCAAAAAATCGTTCGTACAACATTAGTTGAATTAGATGAAGCGATGCGTGTAAATGGTATTCGGAAACATGCGATGATTTTAGCTGGCTGGGCTTTAGATCCAACTATTCATGAAAAGGATCAATATCGCTCGAAATTATATGATGCAACCTTTACACATGGCTTTAGAAAAGGTGTGAAGACAAGTGATTGAATTACAAGAGGGTGTTTTACCGGAGGTTGATCAACGAAATCCTTATGCTGTAGTCGCCATCACCAAGCATGGTGTGCAAATTGGACGTCGATTGCAGCATACCTTCGCGGCAAGTGATTTATATTATATGAGTAAATTTGAGCAGGGCGATGAAGCAGACAAGCATATACAATTGTTTACAGGTACTGTGCGCTTGCTATTACCAACTCTTTTTAAGCAATATAAAGGCTTAATTTTAATCATTTCACTAGGCGCAGTTGTACGGATGATTGCCCCCATACTAAAAGATAAAAAAACAGACCCTGGTGTTGTTGTCATTGATGATCGTGGTGAAAATGTAATTAGTGTATTATCTGGACATTTAGGCGGTGCCAATGAGCTGACACATGAAGTAGCTGCTGCACTAGGCGCAAATCCAATAATTACAACAGCTTCCGATGTACAAAAAACGATTCCTGTTGATTTATTTGGTGCACGTTTTGGTTGGGTATGGGATAGTGCAGATAAATTGACACCTGTTAGTGCATCTGTTGTGAATGAGGAGCATGTTGCTATCGTTCAGGAGACAGGTGAACGTGATTGGTGGATGCGTGATACACCAATGCCAGAACAAATTAAAATTTATCCATCCACACAGGCAGCAATAAAGGCTAAGCCACATGCGACATTGCTAATTACAGATCGCATGATAGAGCCTGAAGAAGAAGTTCTGCTTGAAAATGGTGTGATTTACCGACCAAAATCAATAGTACTAGGTATGGGCTGTAATCGCGGGACATCTCTGGATGAAATTGAGCAAGTTATTGATGAAACGCTGGCTGAGCTAAAGCTTTCGAAAAAAAGTGTGAAGGCATTATGCACAATAGAATTAAAGAAAGATGAGCAATGCTTCTTGGACATTACTAGAAACTATGATTGGGAATTTGTAACCTATTCACCGGATGAATTAAACGAAATAGATTTCCCTTCCCCGTCAGAAACAGTTTTTAAATATACAGGAGCTTATGGAGTCAGTGAACCAGCTGCTATGCGTTATGCTAAGGTAAATGCGCTCATTTTAGAAAAGAAGAAATCAGGCAATGCTACGATCTCTGTTGCTAGATTACTATTTTAAGGAGGAAGTCCATGCAAACAAATCGTTTTGTACTGGCTGGTACGGGCAGTGGCGTAGGTAAAACAACTTTCACTATTGGACTGATGAAGGCTTTACAAAATAAGGGGAAAGTTGTGCAGGGCTTTAAATGCGGTCCTGATTATATAGATCCAACCTACCACACAGCCGTAACAGGAAGAGTATCTCGGAATATTGATAGCTGGATGTTTTCACATGAAGCTGTACGAGATATTGTTGCGCGCGCAAGTATGGGTGCAGATGTTGCCATTATTGAAGGTGTTATGGGCTTCTATGATGGTAAAAGTCCTTTATCTGATGAAGGCTCTGCAGCAGACATCAGTGTTATCACAGAAAGTCCTGTCATTTTAATTGTTAATTGTGCAAGTATGGCCCGAAGTGTTGCGGCAGTTGTAAAGGGCTTCCAACTGCTGTCTGATAAGCAAAATATAGTTGGGGTGATTGCGAATCAGGTTGGTAGTGTCGGTCATTATGAGATTGCGAAAGCTGCGATTGAGCAGGAATGTGGTATCCCTGTTATTGGCTACTTAAAGCGTGAGGAAGGAATTGATATCCCTAGTCGCCATTTAGGACTAGTACCTGCGATAGAACGTGGAGAACTGAATTCTTTTTTTGAGAAGCTAGGTTCGTTAATGGCAGAGACAATAGATATAGATCAATTATTGAACCTAACAAAGGCTCCTGTTCTACAAGAAGCAGGACAGCTATTTGCAAAAGAGCCATCGCAAAACATTTGCATTGCTGTTGCAAAGGATGCGGCATTTAATTTTTATTATGAGGAAAACTTAGCGCTACTACGTGCCAAAGGTGCAACACTACAATTTTTCTCACCGCTTGCCAATGAAGCTGTGCCTGCTGAGGCTGATGGGCTATATATTGGCGGGGGTTTCCCAGAGGAATTTGCAGCAATACTGGCGAACAATGTAGAAGCAAAAAGTTCTATTCGTGAAGCAATTGCCAAAGGTTTACCAACATTAGCGGAGTGTGGGGGCTTTATGTATTTGACAGAGGCTATTTCAAATAATGATGGTATTCGTTTTGATATGGTAGGTGTTATTCCTGGTGAAGTTACCATGCAAACAAAGCTAGCAGCTCTTGGCTACCGTGAAATTTTTGGCACTCAACATAATTTCTTAATAGGTACAGACGAAGAAGCTAAAGGACATGAATTCCACTATTCAACATATTCCGGCTCTCATAATACGCCTGCCTATCAAACGAAAGGTCGTTTTGGGAAAAAGCAGGAGGGCTATCAAGAAGGAAATCTAGTAGCTGGCTATACACATTTTCATTTCGTATCAAACCCAAAGCTTGTTGACAATTGGCTATCAGCTTGTAAGAAGGTGAAAAATCATGACTAATTATTTTCCAATTCATATCAATATTGAATACAAAACCGTAGTAATTGTTGGAGGCGGACACGTAGCAACGCAGAAGGTTGCATCTTTGATTCCAGCTAAAGCAAATATTGTTGTCGTGAGTCCAACACTAGATGACTCATTATTCCCTCTTGTGGAAGCAGGGAAAATTACATGGCGTGAAAAAGAATTTGAACCACGTGATTTAGATGATGCATCATTGATTATTGCCGCGACCAATGATACATCAGTAAATGAGGCTGTTCAAGAAGCTGCTCAGCATTGGCAGCTTATCAATCGTGCGGATGCACAAGCTGAGAGTGATTTTATTACACCAGCAACTGTTCGTCGGGGTCCTTTAGTGCTCACGGTATCAACATCAGGTGCTAGTCCAGCATTAGCAAGAAAAATTAAAGCCGATCTCGAAGAACAATTTGATGAGATTTATGATGACTACGTATGCTTTTTACAACAGGCACGATTAATGATTGCTGCAAAATTTGAAAAAGGTCAGCAAAGACGTGCCGCCTTACAAGCATTACTAGAACCCAATTTACTAGAATGGACACGTCGAGGTGAGATTGATAGACGTGAAGCCTACTTACAACAATTACTGATGGGAGAAGCATAATGAAGGATGGAATGGTGTATTTAGTAGGGGCTGGACCAGGAGACCCCAAGCTTATTACAGTATATGGGCTTGAATGTATTCAGAAGGCAGATGTTATTGCCTATGATCGTCTTGTGAATCCTAAATTGCTAGAATTTGCGAAAAAGGATGCGGAGCTTGTGTACTGTGGTAAATTACCTGGCAAGCATCACCTTATTCAAGACGAGATTCATACATTACTTGTTGAAAAAGCGCAGGAGGGCAAAATTGTCACACGATTAAAGGGGGGAGACCCATTTGTTTTTGGTCGCGGTGCTGAGGAAGCCGAGGTATTAAAAAATCATGGAATTGCCTATGAAATCGTACCTGGCATAACAGCAGGAATTGCTGCCCCAGCATATGCAGGTATTCCTGTTACACATCGGGACTTTGCAACAAGCTTTGCACTCGTGACAGGTCATGGCCGTGAAGAAAAGGGACAAGACTTTTTAAACTGGTCTGCACTCGCAACAGGCATTGATACAGTGGCCTTTTATATGAGTGTTGGCAATATTGCCTATATTTCTAGAAAATTAATTGAGCATGGTCGAAAGGCATCTACCCCAGTTGCTGTCATTGAATGGGGCACAACAGATCAACAGCGTACCATTACAGGACAGCTTGATGAAATTGCTAGCATTATTGAACGAGAGGGCTATCATAACCCTTCTATGATTATTGTTGGTGATGTCGTTAATGTCCGAGAAAAAATTCAATGGTTTGAAGAGCAGGGACTTGCTTTTTCGTAGAAGATTCAATTGGAGGGAACCGCATGACTATAATAGAGGCATTAAAAAATCGTCGAGCAATTCGTAATTATACAACACAGCCAGTTGAGAAAGAGAAAATTGAACAAATTTTACAAGCAGCCACTTATGCACCAAACGACCGTATGCGTGAGCCTTGGCATTTTTATGTCATCCAAGATGATGCCATGAAACGTTATGAGGAAATGGCAAATGCTTATTTACTAGAACGCTTTCCAACTAAGCCAAATTTGGTAGAAAGCTCATTGAAAGTTGTGCAAACGACACCTGTTGCCATTGTGGTGACAGCAGATATTGTAGAAAATGATTCTGATGCAACAGAGGATAACGTTTATGCTGTTTGTAGTGCAATTATGTCCATGTGGCTTGCTGCAGAGGAGCTAGGACTTGGCTTTGTCTGGCGTACACGTGGTGTGGGGCTTGTTCATGATGAAAGAATGCATAACTTTATTGGAGCAGATCAAACGCAAAAAGTAGTAGGTACTATTTTTATAGGCTATCCAGAGGAGCAGGAGCTTAAAGACAAGAAGCGTACCCCATTTGAGGAAAAAACAACATGGCTTTAAGGGAGGCTTAAAAAATGGCGAGAAAAGGCTTGTTTTTAGTTTATACAGGGGAAGGAAAGGGCAAAACAACTGCCTCTCTTGGCGTCACATTACGCGCGGTTGGAAGAGGGCTAAATGTACGTTATATGCAATTTATTAAATCACCAGAGCGTACATATGGAGAGCAAATTGCCCTAAGTAAGCTTGGCGTGAAAATGGAGCAGCTGGGTATTGGCTTTACTTGGACAAAAACGCCAGAAGAGCATCGTGCGGCTTTAGCAAAGGCTTGGAAGAAAACAAAAGCTGCCCTGCAGGACGACACGATTGATTTACTTGTATTAGATGAGCTGAACAATGCACTTGCTATCACAAAATTTCCAATTGATGATGTGCTACCCTTAGCAGAAGTTATTGAAGCCATACAACAGCGCCCTTCTACCATGCATTTAGTCGTAACAGGACGCAGTGCAAATCCAGCACTTATTGCCATGGCAGATTTAGTTTCAACAATTGAGGCGACAAAACATTATTATGATGAGGGAATTCCAGCTGTCAAAGGTCTTGAATTTTAAGCATATAAAAAGCAGCTGAAATCTGTGTAAAAACCAGCTTCAATTATTAAGATGGAGGAAAAGATGATGCCAGCAAAATCAATCATGATTCAAGGAACAGCTTCAGATGTAGGAAAAAGTATGATTTGTACTGCGCTATGCCGTATTTTCTCAGATGATGGACTAAAGGTAGTCCCCTTTAAATCACAAAATATGGCACTTAATTCATTCGTGACACAAGATGGCGGCGAAATTGGCCGTGCCCAGGGAGTACAGGCAGAGGCTGCACGTATTGTTGCTACGACAGATATGAATCCTATACTGCTAAAACCGAAGCAGGATATGGTATCTGAAGTCATAGTGCATGGTAAGCATTTTTTAAATATGGACGCCAAAAGCTACCGCAATCAATTTGTCCAGGAAGCAATGCCCATTGTAGAAAAATCTGTACGAACTTTGCAAAATACATATGATGTCATTGTACTTGAAGGAGCAGGCAGTCCTGCAGAAATCAATTTAAAAGATCGTGATATTGCAAATATGCGAATGGCCCATTTAGCAGATGCAGCAGTTGTGCTAGTTGCAGATATTGATCGAGGTGGCGTCTTTGCATCCATAGTGGGGACACTTGCATTGCTCGATGAGGCAGAGCGCGCTCGTGTAAAGGGGCTCATCATTAATAAATTTAGAGGCTTGCGAGAATTACTAGATGATGGTATTGAATGGGTAGAACGTGAAACGGGCATCCCTGTATTGGGTGTGGTGCCATATGTCGATGTCAATATTGAAGCGGAGGATTCCCTCGCATTATCTGCTCTGCGCTTTAAAAAGCCTAAACCTGGAGAGTTCGCCATTGATGTAGCAATGATTCGTTTGCCGCGTATTTCAAATTTTACAGATGTAGACCCATTTTTTGATGAGCCAGAGGTCGGAGTTCGTTTAATTGGTAACGTTCAAGAGCTAGGTACGCCTGATTTACTAATACTACCCGGGACAAAAAATACGATGGATGATTTAGCTTGGTTAAAGGAACAGGGCTTCGACCAAGCAATCAGTAACTTACGTCAGCAAGGAACAAAAATTATGGGCATATGTGGTGGCTTTCAAATGCTTGGCGAAACATTATTAGATCCAGAGGCTGTAGAAGGAAGCGGAGATTCAGCGCTGGGGCTAGCATTATTGCCAATGGAAACAGTTTTCGTTGGAGATAAAAAAACGGTGCAAATGACTGGAACAAGAGGTCAGGATACATTTTCTGGCTATGAGATTCATCTCGGACGAACAAGGATCTTGCGTGATGAAGTGTCACCATTTTTACAATTAGCCGATGGGCGGGTAGATGGTGCAGTAAGTGCTGATGAGCAAGTAATAGGTACGTATTTTCACGGCCTATTTCATAACCGTCACTTTACACGACAGCTTATCAATAATTTGCGTATTAAAAAAGGGCTACCTGCTTTAGCAGGTGATGTTAAAAGTGATGCAGAGCGTCGGGAAGATGCCTATAATATGCTCGCTAAGCATGTTCGTGCGAATCTTGATATAAAAAAAATATACGAAATCATGAATATAGAGGTATCTGTATGACAAGAAAAGGACCATTAGCCATTGATTATGAGGCATTATGGCAGGAAGGTATGAAGGATTGGCATGGACAAATGCCTGAAAGAATGGTCGATGATCAGCTGGAAGAGCAATTCTGGGCACAGTCCATTACACGTAAAAAAACGGGACAGACAGATCCCTATGCCGCAAAGATTTTTCAAGAAATAAAAAAGAGTATTCAACCAGAGGACTCTGTATTGGAAATTGGTCCAGGCTGGGGCAATTATACTTTTCCGCTAGCAGAAAATGTGAGACAGCTAACATGTGTAGATAGTTCGGATAGCATCCTAAGCTATCTACAAAATTGCATGCAGGAACACCAACATGTCTCTTATATTCATGCAAAATGGGAAAGCCTTGCTGAGAATGAGGTGGCAGCTCACGATATCGTCATTGGCGTCAATTGTTTCTATCGTATGTATGAAATAAAATCGGCCCTTTACCAGATGAATCGACTTGCTAAAAAGCGTGCGATTATTGGCATGACAACAGGACCAATTCAACCTCATTACGAGATTCTGTACAAAAAGTATGGCTATGATATTAAATTTCCAAGAAGAGACTATATAGAATTTTTGAATTTGTTATATGAAATGGATATTTATGCAGATTGTAAAATTATACCATTAGAACGAGTCTATGACTATGAAAGCTACGAGCAGCTTGTCACGACTCAAAGTAAAAAAATACTAAATACTACATTTGATAGAGCGCATGTTGAGGAGTCGCTTAAGCCCTTTATTGAAGAAAAGAATGGTCGTTATTTTTATCGCCATGATTTTCATGCGGCCCTTGTATCATGGGAGCCGAAATAATTTTCAAACCTTTGGAGAAAGCTTGTTACCAAAGGTTTTTCTTATTGTTAACGATAAGGTACAATAAAGCGATAGACACAGAAGAGAGGTGGCATATGTGCAACTACATTTTTTAGGAACAGGCGCAGGAATGCCTTCAAAGGAACGTAATACAAGTGCACTGATGGTAAAACTTTTGGATGAAATAGGAGAAATGTGGCTGTTTGATTGTGGAGAGGCAACCCAGCATCAAATTTTGCATACCTCTCTAAAACCACGTAAAGTTACAAAAATTTTTATTACACATTTACATGGTGATCATATTTTCGGTTTACCAGGTTTTCTAAGCTCTCGATCATTCCAGGGTGGGGATGAGCCATTAACAATATTCGGTCCAAAGGGTTTACAGCAATGGATTGAGCAAACGTTTTCCTTATCAAAGACTCATTTAACATATGCCATACGGTTTATTGAGGTTCATGAGGGTGTAATTTATGAGGATGCACATTTTAAGGTAAGTGCAGGGGAGCTTCAACATGTTGTTCCATGCTTTGGCTATCGGATTGAGCAAAAAAATTTGCCGGGTGAATTGTTAATGGAAAAAGTGCAGGCTTTTGGTGTTCCTAAAGGTCCTTTACTAGGACAATTAAAAGGTGGGAAAGATGTAGAGCTTGAAGATGGCACAATTATTCATGCGAAAGATGTTGTCTCTCCGCCCAAAAAAGGCTTTACACTGACTATTTTAGGCGATACAAAATACTGTCAGGAGTCAGTGTTATTAGCAAATAAAGCCGATATTATTATTCATGAAGCTACGTTTGATGGCACTACATCTGATTTAGCAGCAAGCTATGGACATTCTACAAACGTTGAGGCAGCTAAAATTGCACAACAAGCAGATGTGAAATTTTTACTATTGAACCATTTGAGTGCACGTTTTATGCCACAGGATCTACCAATGCTTTTAGCAGAGGCACAGGCGATTTTTCCACAAACTGCTCTTACATCTGATCAAGAAGTGTATACATGGCACAATAATAAATTATTTTAATATAATATAAAAACGAGGAAGCACCTTTTGAATGAAGTTTTATTTAAAGGTGCTTTTTTCTATTCATCAAGATAAATCTAGGTAAAAACTCATATCGAATATCTTTATTAAATAACTCCTAATAGCTCAGAATTTAATTGAATTTATTCACTTCATTAAAATACTTAGCTCTAAATATAAAATAGCCCAAACTATTTAGATTTTTTTATAGCTAAAAAATGAGAATATTTATTACAAAATTGTGACAATTTATTTTACCTAGAAAATTATTATTCTAGATTTAATAAAAAAATAATGAAACCGTTTGAATTGATATTGTATGATGAAATGGAAATAATAGTATGTTTTAGGGGGAGAAATATGGGGAAATCTATGAAATGGAAAATGCTACTAGAAATTATGATGATTGTTGTCGTAATAATTGGTGCTTTTTCTATTTATATTTATCAGGCAACATACAAAAGTGTAAAAAATAATGGGGAGGCGCTTGCAAGTTCTATTGTTATGGGGATTGAGGGTGCTATTCAATCAAGAGAAAAAGCAGAAGAAATCATGGAAAAGGAAATGATTGCTGAGTCAGTCATGGCTTCTTATATTATTAATCAGGGTGCAACATATGAAGATTTAAAGGCTATTACTGAGCGTGGAGGCATGGATGAAATATGGAGTACAGATGATAAAGGAAATACAACTGTCACTTCTGTGGCACCAACAGTTGACTTTAACTTCGGCTCTGATCCAAACGGACAGGCAGCAGAATATATGCAGCTTTTAGATGGTCGTGCCAAAGAAATTGTACAAAAGGCACAAATTCGTGATGTGGATGATAAATTCTTTAAATTTGTTGGTGTGAGTAGTTGGAATCCAGCAAATCCACAGATTGTGCAAGTAGCACGGCATGGACAGCAATTATTAGATTTAGAGGAGAGCATTGGAAGTGAGTATTATATAAACGAGCTAAATAAATATTTATCCTCGACCATTCTATTTGCAGCTATTGTGAGTGACGAAGGTGAGACCATTACAGCCACGGCAGATAAAAATCTTGAATCTATTGGCTTCTCGCCAGCACAATTTTCATCATCTGATGCTGCTGAGTTTTCAGGTAAATATGATGGTACTCGTGTTACACAATATGTCAAGCCTCTATCAAATGGCACCTACTTAGCTGTAGTTGTTTCTAATGTAGTACTTTCACATATTTTAATGGGGACAATTGTTGCCTCACTTATCGTTGTATGCGTTATTTTTTTAACAACAGGTATATCCATTTCAAGGCAGGTCACTCGTATTTTAAGTGTTCGCAACTCCTTAGAAGAAATTAGCAAAGGTGAAGCCGATTTAACCAAACGCATCAACGTCAACGCTAAAGATGAAATAGGTCAGTTAGTCGCATCGTGTAACGGTATGATGGAAAATTTTCAATTTATAATGCGTGACCTAAAACAAGAGGCAAGTCAAATTAAAGAGGCAACATACATAATTCAAGAGAATGCACATCAAACACTTCATTCATCTGAAACGATACAGGAAGAGTCTAGTCAGGTTGCTCAGGCCTCGTTTCACCAGCAAAAAAATACGGAAGATAGTGCACATTCTATGGAGGAGTTGGCACGTAGTATTCAGCATATTTCAGAATCAATCGCTGAAATATCTACTATTTCTCGTAATACAGAAGAAAATGCAAGTAATGGTTTGCAAATAATGAATAATCTCCAAAACCAATTAGTACAAATTCATGATAAAACAAATCTTTCCGTTGAGAGTATACATGAATTAGAAAAATTATCTGGCATGATTGGTGAATTTACAAATGTAATTACTGGCATTTCAGATCAAACAAATTTATTGGCGTTAAATGCGTCTATTGAAGCAGCACGTGCTGGAGAGGCAGGGAAAGGATTTGCTGTAGTGGCAGAAGAGGTCCGCAAATTGGCTGAGGATTCAAAAGGAGCGGCTGATCGAATATCTCAAGTTGTGATAAATGTTCAAAGAGAGACAGCTAATATTGTATCTGTTATCCATTCAACTGCAGATGTTCTACAAGCAGGTCGTGTCATTGTCCATGAAGCACAGCATTCTTTTGAAGGCATTACGAACGATGTGCAAGTATTAGCGGAGCAGGTAGATTTAGTGTCAAGTTCTACTGAGGAAATTGCAGCAAGTACAGAGGAAGTGACGGCTACGATGGAAGACGTTTCATTACTGGCAAAACAGACGTCAGAAAGTGTTGAGGCAGTTGCCCAAAAGGCTAAAGTTCAAACTACGAGCATGAATAAAATGACATCGATTATCGATAGGCTAAATACAACAGCAGAGAATTTACAACATTCAGCAGGAAGATATAAGGTTTAAAATAGTTGACAAACATTTGGTATAAACAAGAAATATAGTGAAGTTACTAGATGATTTTCGTATAATGAAGTGAAAGGGGAGTGGTTTATATGAATCAGCAAAAAATGCCACCAGCACTTTTACGATTAATTGTAATTTTTCCGAATGTGCTGAGCTATTTATTACTTTTTGGTCTTATCATTTTTGTTTTTACAAATTATCAAACATTAAAAGCTACAGATAATTTAACAGTTTGGCTTATTTTTATTGTTGTACTTGCACCTGCTGCAGCCTACACAACCTTTAGTATTGTAAAAAAAATTCGTGCTGGACATATGTAAATGAAATCACGTGTCATCGTTAATTGGCGAAGACATGTGATTTTTCATTTGCTATACTAGTAAATAAAAAATTAGGTACTACTAGAGGAGGTCAAATGAAAAAATATAGTCTAGCGCTGCTAATTATTGTTGTCTTCTTTATTTCCCCTACCAAATCCAATGCGCAAGTTAGCTGGGATGGAGCAGAAGTCGTAAAAGGACAAACAGGTAAAATGACATTTTCCAAGGATGTCAAAGTGTATAAGAAAAATTCTAATGGTACATACAACTCTATGACAGTGAAACGAAATAATTTTTTTCGTGTCTATAATATTGAAAAATATGACCAAAAAACGTTCTATTGGATGAGCTCAGGCTACCGTGTACAAGCAACAGATTTAGTCATTTTTAAGGAAGTTCCCACTGAAATCCGCTCTTCTTTTTATAACAATCCTGCATATATTGTGAGCAATCGTCAAGGAACAAAAGCCTATTTTGAAGAAAAATACCCAATGATAGATTTAGCATATGGACAGCATTTACTGAGCGAATATGTACCAGGAAATTATTCGGCAGAGGTTACTTTTGACAAGGGAAAATTAAATTACTCTTATAGTTTAGAAGAAGGAAATGGAGTAAATGGTGTTGTTGATGGTACCGATATTAGAATTGTAGAAACAACGACAAGAGATAAAGGCTATTATGCAGTAACAACAGATACACAATTGCTAATGGGTCCAATGAATGGAGCTAGAATAATCGAATGGAATCCATCGTCTACATTAAATGATGTTAATCCCCTGAATAAAATGTTTGCTTATCCAAAGGGTTCTGCTTTTCAATCTTTAGGGATGGAGGTCAATGGTTACCTTAGGGTACAATCCATAACAGGGGAAAGAGGCTATATGCCAGCAAATCTATTAGAACCTGTGAATAATCAAGGCAAACGTTATATCCGCTATGGTGTTGTTGCTAAAGGTATGGATCATTCTCAACAGGTAGAGCTGAAACGATTTGATGAGGTATCGTTCTATACAGAAAACGAATATATCGCATTAATCGCAGTAAATGGAAAAATGTATACCGTTCCTAAAAATGTGCTAGCCATAAAAATGCCGAATGAATCGCCAGTGATTACATCCTTTTTACCAAATGAGAGGCTTCAAAAGCTAGAATATCAGAATATTGCAGGCAATAGAGTCTACAAAAGAATAGCCAATAATCATTTTAAAGCCGAGGATTTTTACTACATTACGTACCATGAAACTGACCAAGCCTTTAATTTTGATATGGATGGTGTCAAATACTCTTTTGTTAAGCCTTTAAAGGAAGGAGCAATCATTACACGCTTAAGCGGAACGACTCAAGATCAAGGATATGTACGTGCTATTCACTACTCACTCACGACCCCAGCAGGTACCTTTGAAAATGTAGTTGAAACATCCTTTGATCAGTTTTTTGCACCAGGCTATGGATTACTAGCAAATACTAGTGATCGACTAATATCTTTTTAAACAGCTGAAGGGTAGTTTCTTGGTTACATAACAAGAATCTGCCTTTTCTTTGTTGGGAACGAATAAAAACAATGTAACTAGAGAAACTAAAAAAGATATTTGAAAGTGAGGTATGCTTTTATGGATCCAATAAATTGTGATTTTTCACCAATGAAACAAACATTAAAAGATGAGCTTTTGCAGGTCATAATGACATTACAGCAAAGTGTTGAAGCCATGGATATAGATACAAATTGTTTGCTTGGGAATTTTGAAAAGATTAAAGAGAAATTTATTACAATTGAAATGAAGGCTGCAACGTTTTATTTAAATTGCTATCTTTCCCCATTTACCGAAAAATATCCGGAGCTATCGCATTGTGTACAAAATATGTCGATGCGAAGACATGGAGGATTAATTGTTATTGAACGAGAAGACCCTATAAAATCACTTATACAGCCAGGGGTTCATATAGGAGCAGAGTTAACCCATTCCTTATTAGAAGCTATTTTCTTTCCTGGAAACCCTCTTCATGATGGCGCCGTTTTAGTAAACCGAAATCAAATTGACTCGGCTGCAAATGTCTTACCTCTATCAGAACTTTATACGGGGGAGAAGAAATTAGGAACAAGACATAGAGCAGCATTAGGATTAAGTGAAGTAAGTGATGCATTAATTATGGTGGTTTCTGAAGAAACAGGAAGGATTTCGTTTGCCTTTAAAGGTAGTTTATATCCAATAACTACACATGGCATAATATAGTGTGAGCTTCACACTGAATTTTATCTCGAATTCGAGATGTTTTTCTTGCTTGTTTATCACTTGCGTGGTAAAGTGATAAATGAAGGGAGGATGAAGCGTTGCAAAAACATACACTTGGGTCACTGACTTGGATTCGAATGATGCGCTTTACAACACAAAGTAATCAGCTATCAAATGAATTTTTAAAGCGTTTTGATTTAACAACTGCCCAGTTCGATGTACTGATTCAAATTAAGACTTTTGCACCGATTACACAATCACAATTAGCAGAGAAAGCTACCGTTACGCAAGGCGGGATGTCTCGAATGCTTGCGCGGCTTGAAAAAGAAGGGCTTATTGAACGCAAGCAAAATTGGAAAACGAAGACAATTTCATTAACAGTAAAGGGAGAGCAAATAATCGATGCTGCGACCCCGAGTCAGCTACACTTTCAATCCTCATTTTTTGAAGAGATTTTAACAGAAGAAGAAATGAAATCTTTATATACACTAATGTCAAAGCTTGAAAAGCATAGTCGTGAAAAACAAATACCGCCAATGTAATTTTTTTAGATTATCACTTGCTTAGTCAAGTGAAAATAAGGAGGAAATGAATCATGAACAAATTAAGTGGACATCACCATATATCCATGCTAACGAAAAATGGCAAACGAAATAATGACTTTTATACAAAGATTCTTGGATTACGTCGAGTGAAAAAAACGGTGAATCAGGATTCGCCATCAATGTATCACTTATTTTATGGAGACTTAACAGGAGCAGCAGGTACTGAATTAACGTTTTTTGAGATGCCTGTCGCAGGACGTACAGTTCGAGGCACAAATGCTATTACTCGCATTGGCTTACTCGTGCCAAGCTATGCGAGTTTGCAATATTGGAAAGAACGTTTTCAACAGGAAGAGGTCAAACATAGTGATATTACAACCTATGCAGGAAGGGATGCATTGTTTTTTGAAGATCATGAAGGTTTAAGGATGGTCCTTTTAAACCATCACGGTCACGAAGTACCAGCTCATTGGCAGTCTTGGGATGGCAATGAAATTCCTGAAGAGCATCGTATTCTAGGAATGGGTACAGTGGAAATAACAGTTCGTTACTTACAGAGAACAGTAAATTTATTAAAGAATTTATTCGGTTATACAGTTGTTACAGAAAGTGAAAAAGAAGCAGTGCTACAATCCATTGCAGGAGAAGTATTCGGTGAAATTGTTGTCAAAGAATTAGAAGGACCAAGTGAAAAACCAGGGCGAGGCAGCATTCATCACCTTGCATTACGTGTGGCGACAGTCGAGGACTTACAGGAATGGGATGCCAAAATTAAAGAGCAAGGCTTTGATAGTACTGGTGTAGTGGATCGTTATTATTTTCAAAGTCTTTACTTTAGAGATCGTAATGGGATTTTATTTGAAATGGCGACAGACGGCCCAGGATTCACAGTTGATTCAGCAGTCGAGGATCTTGGCAAAAAGCTAGATCTACCACCATTTTTAGAAGAAAAACGCGCAGAAATTGAAGCTATTCTAGAACCATTAGAATAATAATGTCTTTGTTAATGTCTATATATAGAGGGTTGAGTGGGAGTTAGTTATGAACTAGCCCCACTTTTTTAGCCCTATTTTCAATAACAAGATCAAATATATCGATAATTTTATCTTCTCTTAACAATGCCCATATGTTGCATGGATTATTCTAGGTGTATTCCTTAGTCGTTCGGCAATGACTTTCACAGGAATTATTATTCATCAAAATTGTAGTGTGCGTGTGCCGCTATCCGTGTATAGTGGTAGCTGGCAACCTAGCTGCTGCTACAATACGGTTAAATCCCAACCAAATAAAGATTTACCTACAAATAAAAATAAAAAACAAGTAAATGTAGCTTTAGAATAAAGATTGATCAAAATGGAGTTAATCTTTATCAAACTCTATATTTCAACAATAATATCCATTGAAAACGTTCCTTAACAATCTGGCTAACCTTATATTACGATCCGGGCCATTTAATAGAATAATAAACTAAGGATATTTGCTTTTATTTACTGAGTTGTTATTAATGGACGCAGGGGGAAAATGGAAAAACAACGACTGCGAAAATGCTTCAAAATTATTTGGGAAATGGGACGTTATTGGTTTCCCAAGATGTTGTTCGCCGTGAAATGTGAAGGTCCAGAGCAATGCGTATAACAGCACCTGATTTAAACAAGCTAGGTGTCATTGATGGCATCATTCCAGAAATTACAGGTGGTGCACATCGCAATGTAGCAAAACAGGTTCTTTATGTAAAAGAATATATAAGCGTCACACTAAAAGCATTGAATACTTTAAATGCCAAAATTCATGATGTTTACAGTAATAAAAGCTCATATTTTAGTTATTCCATTAAAGAGCCAGATTGTTGAGTAAGTTTGGGTAAGTTAAATGGGTATTTATGTTAAAATAAATGAGATTTTGTATTTAAAGGGACAATAATAGTCCAGCAACTAGGTATGAGCATACTGGTGGACCAGAAGTGGAGGTATACGTAAGTGATGCTGACCCTTCTTTAGAGGATTATTATAGTGAGATATGGATACCGATTAAAAAGAAATGAAAAAAGGTACATGGACAGTCTCTGTTTATGTTATTTAACTTAGTTAAGCTAGTTAATAGAAGCTACACAATTATTCCATTCTAGGCGCGTTTCTTAAGAAAAGCGCCTTTTCATTTATGAGCCAAATTGTTAATACTTTATTATTCTGGTGGATTTTTATCCGTTTATTGCGTAAAATCTTATACTTCTCCATCTAAAAATAGGGAAGAATGAATCCAATAATAAACAATACAATAAGTCTGCTTAATAAAAGTAAATATCTACCTTTAGAGTTAGCTCTCGTCAGAAAGATATAAAATCCTACACCAAATAAGAATGAAAAGATAGTATAGAACCTACCTTCAACAAATAAATATAAAAATCGTTGATAACTCGCATCAATAGTATGATTTTCTGGTAACTCAACGCATTTACCAAAGTAATTCCTAATAATGCGAATTCTCGAATATAATCTAATTCATTGATTGTTCGCCTAATAAATTTTTTCCATGCTGTAATAAAATCTCCTTTTTTCACATTTTCTCAGAGGACTTTTCGGATTATACATACAATTTCTTAATCTTTTAATGCAAATTTTTAAGATTTATAGAGTTTATTTTGTATATTCTTAAGAAATTATGAATACGTCTGTAGATTTATGGATTTAAAAAAATATATAGATTAATATGTTGGATAAGTAAGGAGAGATAAAAAAATATTATCAATTTCGATTTTAACTTTGTTTTTTAGGGAGTATTCTAACAGGATGTAGTTTTGCTAATAAAATTATTAACGAGACTTATTATGTAAAGATTACTGATCCTGGAAAAAAGAAAATGGTGAAATTAACTACGATTTAATAGGATTAGTGAAGATGGAGACATCATGAAAGCAAGAAATTACAAAGGGGTTAAAAATTGAATTATTTTATTGATTTTACTTTATTATTATTGATTTACTTTCTGTTCTTTTATAAAAAGTGGATAAATGAATCTAAACAGGTGTTTGTAATTAAGACACTTATGTACCTTTATGTTGTAATGGTTTTATTTGTAACACTAATGCCATTTATATTACCATTTGGTGGAACAAATAATCTATTTATGCAAACAGCTAATTTAATTCCTTTTAGAGATTTACTATTGAATCATGATAGAGCTGTTAGGGAAATCATATTAAACATTATTATGATGATGCCTTTTGGATTCTTATATCCAATTATAAAGAGGAAGGGTGTCTTGGGTACAATTGTTATAACCTTTCTATTTAGTTTAACTATTGAATGTTCCCAACTATTAAGTGCATGGTGGGGTGGTATATATTCTAGAAATTTTGATGTAACTGATTTGATTACTAATACAATTGGAGGATTAATAGGTTATTATATTTTCATTACTTTAAGACCAACTCTTTACAAAGTATTAGATGACTGATTTTTAAAAATTTGAGTTTTAGCGCAAATTACCGCCTAAAGTGACACACTATGAAGTAACATAAGTAGTTTAAATTTGATAGATAAGAATCCGTTTTGAACAAATTTTTTTCAAAATGGATTCTTTTTCTTTATTGTATGAAACTAGTTTAAGAAGGTGCTTTTTATCAAACTTTATTTTAAAGCTACTGTGTACTGAAAGCAGATTTAATGGCTGTAGTTTTGAGCAAATTACAATGGATAGTTTACCAGGAGAATAAAACTTTAAATTCGAAACCTAATAAGAAAATGGTCATTATTAAGCAATTAAGGTTTACATAACAACTGAAAAAAAGCATTAACCGAAAGGATAAATCCTTATCGTTAATGCCTTTTATTTTCACTTAGCTTAAATGGATCTTTTATAAGCATTTATTGTCGAAGTATATTGGAATACTTTAGGGTTGACTAGCCCCTCACGTAAATCCATCATCCCTAATTCTCCCATTCTATTCAGTAAAGGAATCAACCAACTACCACTTGAAGCACCTTGTAACACTTTAATTTGATCAGATGATAACTTTGAAACTTTACTAGCATCAATCGGTTCTTTGGCATTTTCTATTGCTTCTTTAAAAGCTTTCACATCAGTTTTATACGTATTCTCGCCAATTTGTTCAGTAAAACCTTTATATCCGTAAGCTCCTTGAAGGATAATTAACCTTACACCCATATCTTCCATAGAAACCATTTTTACATACACCTCTCTTCAATGGATTTCTAAATTATAAATGTGGAATATTTATAGTCCTTTCAATGGTGTTCCAAGGGTAACTACTTGAAGTACAATTAAACTTATATAATGCAGAAGTTCCACTTGAGATTTTTAAGTCTGAATTAAAAGTTACTGTATAATAAAACCTATCTACAATTCTGTCATTATTAGAATCTATGGCAGCAACATTAATTTTATAATCACGATTTTGATAAGTAATACGTTCATCATCTAACCATTGATTTTCACTTCCATAACCTACTTGCATAACTGCTACAGCAACAGTGCCTGAAACTGCGTGAGAAGTTTTCTGTAAGCCAATTTTCTCAATTTGTTCATTGATTGTTCCAACTTGAGATACTACTTTGTTAATATAAAGAGCTGTTAATGGTGGCGCTGGACCTCTTAGAACTGGACTATTTTTTACTTCTTCTTTAGCCTCATCTGAAGTTACTAATGTAATTGTTCAATCAGGATGTTTTGTTTTTAGATTTTCAATTAATGGATCTACTTCAAGCATATCTTTTTCTACTTCTGAAGCTTCAGCTGTATTTAACCCCAACAAACCACTTGTTAAAATTCCAACAGCTAGTAAATATTTCTTCATATACAACTTCTGCTTTTACATTATTTGTAACACACTATAATCATCGGATGAAAAATAGAATACTTAACAATATTTAACAAAAAAATAATTGTTAAATAAACTTATTATCACATCAGAAAATGTTCATTTTTAGTAGGCTTAAAAAGTCAGTAATCATGCACTTTCATAGTGTTCAATTTAAGTTGTTTAATAATGAAAATAAAAAATACTTATAGAGGTGCCATGAGTGTATGATAATTGGTGTCACTTTAGGATTTATTTTGCACATATAACTTTAAAACCTAACTACCTTCACATGAGAAGATTTGCTGGGTTTCTTAATTATTTATATTCAGGTTTTTTGTGTATCATTAATTCTTTTGAAAAAGCGAAACAAAAGGTCGGTTTCGCTTGTTTAATAAATAAAAATCAGCTTTGTGCGTTAAAAAGTATTTACTTCCGTATGTTATTCATTTACATTAAATAAATAAACGTTTATTTATTTAATGTATTGTGAGGGATGATGAATGGCAAGAACAGTCAACAATCAACAGCGACTAGAGAAGCGAAATATCATATTAAAAGAAGCAAAAAGGCAATTTCCAAGTGAGGGGTTTTCTAAGACTACCCTTTCTAGTATAGGACAGGCAATAGGTATTAATCCTGCTACGATTTTACTGTATTTTCCTAGCAAAGAGGACTTGTTTGAGAATACCGTTAAAGAAGCATTTCAAGAGACTAGAAATGGACAACTTTATTTACCAGAAAGCTTAGAACTGTCAGAACAATTAGAGCAGATGGTGAGGCATCACGTGAGGCACTATCGTGAAGATCCATCAAACCTACGAATTTTACAATATTTATTTTCTCAATCTGGTAGGTTTCCAGAGCTAGAGCAAGAAGCAGTTTCAATCACTTATGAGTTTGTGGAGAGAATGACTGGATTGTTGAAGAAGCGCTCTAGTTTAAATGAAACCGAACAAGATCTTCGTGATAAAACGTGGGCTTATTTATCTTTCCTAAGTGGATTTACGATGATTATGCTTGAGCCTGAAAAATATCCATTATGGGAGGGAATTGTTAAACAAGGAGTTAAGCTAATTGAAACATAGAGGAGTTAAAAATACATGATCCATAACGAAGTCAAGAAGGTAATGATGCTCTATAGTAGCAAGCTGAACGAAATGTTTCCAAATCAAATTCTTGGTGTCTATTTATATGGTTCAACCGTTATAGGTGCCTTTCATTCTGAAAGCAGTGATATTGATTTTGTTACAGTATTTAGTCGAGAAGTGACAGACAAAGAGGTGAAAAAACTATCGTATCTTCATAAGAAGCTTAGAACTGAAAATCCATTGATCAAAAAGTTCGAATGTGAGTACTTATCCTTGGATGAGCAAAATCAATTACATTTACATAGATCTTTCCCGTTTTTTAACGGTACAAAGTGTAAGGGGAAAAGAAAGCTTATGAAAATTGCCGTTTATCAGCTTGTTCATGATTCATATGCTGTTTACGGTCCGAATTTTTCTACTTATTACTCAAATATAGATTGGAAGGATGTTATGCAGGAGATGGAGTACAATCTTAACCACTATATAGCGAGTAAAGCTTCCCGAAGCTATTTGTTTTTATTCGATTCTTGGATTGAGTTCATTGTATTAACCTTATGTCGAGTGTACTATACTTTGAAAACAGGAAAGATTACATCAAAAGAACTGGCCTGTGCAGAAGTGATTAAGGACTTTGATTTAAGGTATTCTGACATTCTTCATGAGGCACTTAGAATTAGAGGGAGAGTTCAAGCCAAGTGCAATTATAAAAATCGTTGGGAACGAAAGAATGCAACGATCCATTTTATAAATTCTTTAAGAGAGTATTGTAATCAAGCTTTTTTATCTAGATAAATATGGAATTGATCCTGCTTTTTTTCACAAAAGTCAATTTCATTAATCTTGCTGCTTTAACTAAACTGCCAAATAGTTTAAGTGTAAATCTTCACAATATCCAATTTGCTTTAAAATTGTATTAAACAAATATGCCCCATTGCTAAACAAAATTAAAAAAGCACACATTTAATAAATAGGTTATTTATTTGTTCCAAAACTCTTGTTTTTTGGTATTTTTTTCATTACTCAAATCGCTCATCTCACTTTTGATGGTATTCTCAAGTTTAGCGGAGGTAATTTTTATACGAACCTTTTATAGAGAACGTATGTTTGTGTCTTTTCTATAAATTTTGTATAATAAACTAGAAGTGAAAGATTATGGAGGAGTTTTGATGTATCGACAAGTTGATGATTTTTTAAAGGATTGGGCAGTGGCTGTGGAAGGGACATTGCAAGTATTACAAGCCGTAACAGATGACAAATTAGGACAAAGTATTTTGGAAGGGCATAGTACACTTGGTTGGTTAGGCTGGCATTTAGTAGAAACAACAGGTTATTTTAGCCATTTAGCAGGTTTAACTGTACCAATGATTGGTCAAGATGAACCAGTTCCAGCGACAGCAAGAGAAATTATAGCAGCATACGAAAAAGCAGCAGAGGCGGTCAAGGAAGAGGTAGCTAAGCTATCAGATGTGGACTTGCTAACAGAAACAGGCATTGCGAGTGTGGCAACAAAAGGTGCATTATTGCGTTTCTTAATTGACCACCAAACACATCACCGCGGCCAAATGATGGTGCTATTACGTCAAGCAGGCTTACCAGTTCCCCCTGTGATGGGCCCAACAAAAGAAAATGCCCTCCTGGGTAGTATTACTTAAAGTTAGAGTTTTTAATATGCAGCTAATTGGTTGGTTTGTGTTTGGTATTGTACTGGACTCGAGCCAACCAATAAAAAGTCCAAGAAACACCCCAGCGAGGAAGTAAACAAATTTCCCTTCACGTCATCGTTTTTCTTTTCCCCATCATCCCCACTGTAATATAAAAAGAAACTAAACTAGAGGTAGGTGTGTACATGATCCAATTAACAAACCGTCAGGCACGGCAATTTCTGTTGTTGAAACACGGACTTTTGGACGAATATAAATTTAGCGGGAAGCAGGGCGTACTGGATTTTGCTCGGCAGGTTGGCTGTATTCAATACGACCCCATCGATGTTTGCGGAAAAAACGCCGAATTGGTGTTACAGTCGCGAATCAAAGGATTTACTAAGGGAATGCTGGCCGATTTGCTGTATGAGGATAGAAGCCTTGTCGATTATCCCGACAAGAATCTGGCCATTATCCCTGTTGAGGACTGGCCGTATTTTGAGCGATACAGGCAGGCTGCCCGACAACATGCCGAACGCTATCCCGAAATGGAAGCGTTGACAGCTCAAGTACTAGCTCATATCCAAAATCAAGGTGCACTATGTTCGGATGATTTAAAATTGGATGGAGATTTCTCTTGGCAATCGGCCATCCATTGGAGCAGTGGAAACAATTCATCTCGTTCAGTCCTGGAACAGATGTACTCGACGGGTGAGTTGATTATCCATCATAAAAAAGGAACGCGTAAATATTACGATATAGCCAAGAAGTACATACAGCCAAATCTACTGAATGCATCAGAGCCGCTGGTTGATGAACTTGAACATTATAAGTGGCGGGTACTACGTCGAATCGGCTCTGTTGGTCTCTTATGGAATCGTGCGTCAGATGCATGGTTGAATATTTGGGGGCTGAAAGCAGCACAACGCAAAGAGGTTTTCCGCCAGCTATTACACGAAACTCGCATTGTTGCTGTTGCCGTGGAGCAAATGAAGGATATGCTGTACTGCCTCGCGGAGGATTTACCGCTTATTGAAGCCGTTCTGCAAAATCAGGAACCGAAATTGCGTTGCGAGCTTATTGCTCCACTAGATAATTTCATTTGGGACAGAAAACTTATCAACGAATTGTTTGACTTTGATTACACCTGGGAGATTTACACGCCTGCAATCAAACGAAAATTTGGCTATTATGTGCTGCCTCTGATATATGGAGAGAGCTTTATTGGACGAGCGGAGATTATCGCGGAGAGAAAAACTGAAACACTCGTTGTTAAAAATATATGGTACGAGAACGGTGTGAAGCAAACAGCACAATTGCGAACAGCTTTGAACAGTTGTTTCCAAAGGTTTGCACTATTCAATGGGTGTGAGACAATTTCGGCAGATTCTTTGAACTGATATTTCCTATATTTGTAGGGATAATAAAGTTGTTTACTTTTGAAGTAAAATTCAAGTGAAGGTATAAATAAAACCTTTAAAGAATTGCTTGAAAAGGGAGTTTCTTTTATCGACCAACCACATGTTGTTGCGAAAATGGGAAATACAAAAAACGTGGATGACTTTCTTTAAAGATACTGAAGGAAATACACATGCTTTAATGTGCAAAGTACAAATTTAATTCGCATGTCTTCATTATCATACTATCGGGGGGCTTTACTTGAAGATCATAAAGTTGCATATCAGCTCAATATCCAAACCGTTGTTAGTTTATTTCCAAAAAATTATACTATAGATGCTAATTTATTGTTAGAAAAAAGAATTTAATGATTGGTTTGCAGGTTGTGAAAGCAAAAAAATATAAAGGTGGTATAAAGGAAAATGGTGATGATAGAACAATATGGACACTAAAAAAAATATTGAAAATATTAGCCTATTAAAAGAGAAAATTTCTAATTGTCATAAATTGAGTGATGAAGAGCTGTTTCTTGCTGTAAAAGAGTTTGAGAAAACACCCAGGTTAGAAGTTTCAAATTATTATCAAGATTTATTTAATGATCTGAAGTTTTCTAAAACCCTTCTTGATATCTATAATAATCATAAGGAAAATACTAAACTTGTAGTTCTGCTTGTTTCAGCAATTGGGAATATGATTCAGAGATATGATCTTCCGGAAACAAAGGAGATTTACGAATTCATGTTGGAAAATTCGGATAAAAGTAACATAGGACCTTATGTCGCGATATTCCTGCCTAGATTAAAACATTTTGAAAATTATGATAAAAAGTGGGAATATTTTATGAATGTCAAAAAAATGTCCCCCAAAAAAGTAGCCGAAAGTTCTTTTGAAAATATAATGGATTTGTATTTAGAAAAAATTCCGGAACAATATAAAAATGAGGCCATAGAATATTTTAACAAAAAATCAGAAGAGTCTAATAATGAATATGGCAAACAATATTATCAAGATATCATCAATAAAATCAAGAGTTAATATCAACGAGAACTGGGCAAGTTGACGTTTTCAGTGGGATTACCGTAAATTACATCGCCGTAGGATAGCAAGCGGTGAGAAAGTGGAATCTCGTTTTCAGTCTGTGCTGTTCCTATCTGACAATTGAAACCTGTTTGGCAGGGTGTCATAATATTCTCACCAAGCGGATTCAAAATTCTTTAGTCAGATTTGACTAATACTTGATAAACTTACAACTAACCTTCAACTCTTAGAACGCTTGTTTTGCCTGTATTGGGCGACAAGTGTTTTTTTACGTCTAAAGACCTGTATCATAAAAGTACTGAATATCTTCAGCAAAGTAATCCTTATTTACTGTCATTTTAGAAACTTAAAGGCATTGTTAGTGCCTATATTTAGCGGTTTGAGTGGGGGTTAGTTAAGAACCAGCCCACTTTCAATAGCACGGTCAAACGTGTCAATAATTTTATCTTCCATTTCTCTTAGTACATGCCTGTATGTTGTATGGATTATTTCAGGCGTATTCCTTAATCGTTTGGCAATGGCATTCATAGGAATATCATTATTCATCAAAATTGTAGCGTGTGTCGTTATCCGTGTATAGAACAGTAGCGTGGAAAATGTTCGTTCCCGCTATGATAATATTGTGTCTATACGCAAATATTAGGAAATAAACTTTTACTGGACTTAAGTCGGAGAAAATATCCGTCTTCAGGTGGTTTTTCCATTTACCGATTCCCATTATCATTTAATTAAATCTAATAGGGTTAGGAAGGAAAGATCATTAGAAAAAAAATTGTCGTTTTCACACAGAACTTTAGGAGGACTTTATTTGAAAAATAATTTTATATTGAAAACTATTTTTTGCATGATGGTCTTGTTCATTTTAGGTATGATAGGAAGTTCTAATGTTCCTATTTCCGCCAAAGTACCCAATTTAGAAAGAACGCCCTCAGGTATCCCACTGTCAGAATTAGATAAGGAAATTGATCATTTTGTTAAGCCTTTTATTGGCAGTTCTGTTCCAGGTGCTGCAATCGTAATAACGAAAGATAATAAGATTGTTTTTTCAAAAGGCTATGGATATGGGAATGTAGCTGACAAAACTCACGTTGATCCAGCAAAAACCGTATTTGAGTATGGTTCTATTAACAAAACTTTTGTGTGGACAGCAATCATGCAACTTGTTGAGCAAGGCAAGATAGAGCTTGATCGGGATATTAAGGCCTATCTGCCACTATCCTTTTCTGCCAAACTTAAATATGACAAACCCATTACAATGCTACATATTATGAACCATACTGCAGGATTTGAGGATTATATGTTTGAAGCGGCAGTCCAATCACCAGATAAGTTGATCTCTTTACCTGACGCATTAATAGCTGGTGAGCCCAACCAAACCTTTGAGCCAGGGACTGTTATTTCTTATTCCAATTTTGCCACAGCTCTTGCTGCCTATGTAGTAGAATGCGTGAGTGGCCAAATGTTTTCGGATTATGAGATGAACCAAATCTTGGTGCCATTAGAAATGCAGCATACTTCTGGACATCCTGCCTTACAAGATCATCAGGATTTATCTGGTAACAAGGCTATCGGATATAGTTCTTCCGAAAATGGAGGATTTAAGGCAGGAGATTGGACCTATATCCCACTATATCCGTCTGGAGGAATGAACGGCACGGCTGAGGATTTGGCTAAGTTCTCTATGGCATTAGCAACAACCGATGCAACCCCATTATTTTCTAATCCAAATACGTTACAAATGATGTTTAAGCAGAGCTATTCACCACATAAGGGAATCCGTTCTATCGCACATGGTTTTTGGGAGATAAGAAGCCAACCACGTGTACTTGCACATGATGGAAATACATTGAATTTCTCTAGTAATCTTGCGATAGTTCCTGAGGAAAAGTTAAGTATTGTTGTACTCACTAATATGGCCTCAGAAGGCGACATTACCAACGGAATTGTGAATATGCTGATTGGAGAGGATAAACAGAATCCTCTACCTACACAGAATCATTTGCCAACTTTTAATGAAGTGATAGGTCAATATGTATTTGCACGTAATTCACATTCAACTATACATGAGATTCTAGGCTATCTAACGCCAATAGAAGCAAAGGTAAGTGGTGAGAATGAGTTGACCTTGAATATAGGAGAGATGACAGCAACCTATCAACAAATCTCACCTTATTTATTTAAATTATACCAGACAGAGTACGCATCATTTAAGGAAATGGCACCCGTTCTTTATATCGATAAACAAGATGGGAAACTGATAAGATTGACTACTGGACAATCAATGGATATGATTCCGGTTAAAGCAAGCCGTACTACCCCCATGTTAATCATGTATATGATTATCGCTATTACGTCAATTGTATTTTTCCTTATTACACCATTTGTATTAGGTATTCGGCATTTGGTTAGAAAATTGGGCAAAGGGAAAATCTCACCGATTCATGCTTGGGCAAATGCCTTCTTGTTATGTGGTTCGGCAATCTCTCTTAACTTCATATTTATCTTGGTACGTAGTACGTCTGATGTCTATATAACGGCTACAGAAATTAATATCAGTATCATGTTAAATTGGATACTCGCTATCCTTTCACTGGCCTTTATCATTCTTCATTTACGAAAAGTCCGAAAAACTGCTTTAACATTGACAAAGACTCATGTTGTGTTTGTTATTTCAACTGGATTGTTACTATTTGCTTTCATTGCATTACTAATAGATTGGAACTTCTTTCACTTTGTTCCCTAACCATCAAACACTTAACTATCTTAAATACTCTTCCAAAGAAAGAAGAAATTTAATAAAGAAAGGGTAAGGAGATAAAAAATAGGTCTTCTTAATTTCAAAAAAATTGAAATATTTAAAAATGGGAGGAGTACTTTCTAATTCAAAATTTTATAGTTATTCCCATCCTAGAGTGAGCCATCTATAAAGCAGGCTAACAAGACCTTAGCTTATTACCTTTATGGAATAAAGTATGTATACTTATTGAAGTAATAGAGGGCTTTAGTTAAACAAGAAATATGCTTATGATCTTCCACAATCGAGCCAGATTGTTGAGTAACGTCCTTTAAGTAGTTTGGGTATTTATGGTAAAATTCGAGTGAGTGATGAAGTAATGTACTTAAACTATAGTGCAGGAAAGTTTAATAAGTGTAAATACACAATGGGGGAAATTTATGATTAAAGAGGAATTTTTAAAGAACGTAAAATCATTGATAAAAATGCACTCTGACGGATTACTTGGAGGGGAAGTAATGCCAGAAGATGTTCTAATTGGTGTTGTTAAGGAAGATGATTTAATGGATGTTTTAACATTGGCTATGGCTTTGAACTATCAAAGAAATTCATATAAATTGTGGGAAGCAGTTTTAAAAGCATATCAAGATGAAGAAACAAAATGGATTTTCAACACGAAGGTAGTTGCTAATTGTAATATAGATATTTTACGAGATGCTTTACTTCTGCATCGTGTAGCATTACAACCTAATCGACATCCAGAAATTTGGCAGCGAGTAGCAAAAGGAATTATGAATTCTTCTGAAGAAGGGAATGTTCAAGGTCTTATTGAATCTGTTCACTTTGATATTCTTCCTTTAAAAGGATTAATGCAAGGTACTCGAAAAGCAGATTTCCCTTATTTATCTGGACCGAAAATTTTTAATTACTGGCTTTATGTCTTGGAAAGTTACACCAATATTTCTTGGAGTTCTCGTGAACTTATCACAATAGCACCAGATACTCACATCTTGAAGGCTACGGTTAGATTAGGTTTATGTTCCGAGGAAATATTAAATGGTGGAGCAGATGATAGAAAAGTTGTTGCAGACGCCTGGGAGACTGTACTTAAAGGAACAGGATTAGCACCAATTGATGTCCATACACCATTATGGCTTTGGTCTCGTGCTGGATTTCCTTCATTATTAGAATTTCAAAGATAATTTTTAAAATCTCTTGAAGTAATGGGGCTTTAGGTTAATAAGTAAAAAACAGTAATCATTATCTTGATATTCCACAATCGGGCGCTTTTCTGTAATAAGGAAAGCGTCTTTATTCATGGAAAGGGCCAGATTGTGACATAAAAATACACTTCGTAATTGGGTATTAATGTTAAAATATAAAAAGTTATGAAATAATGAACTAAAACTAAAGTCTTTCTTCAATTGAGGGGGAACTACGTTGAAAATTATTAAAATAATGCTTGCTTTAGTTGTAGTAGCGATTTCAATGTACGGATTAATGACAAAGGATTTTTCATATGGTCCAATATCATCTTTATTGCTTGGAATTCTCTTTGCAATTATGGGAATTGAAGAATATAAAATGAAAGGAAAAAATGGTTGGGGAATGTTTCTTATAATAGGATCTTTGTTAATTATTGTGATGGCTCTTTTTAGTTTTTAATTATGTTTGAGTGGCATTAACAACTAATGGAGTACTAATGAACAATTCGAAAACATTGTAAGTAAAAAGTGGCAATCACCATATTTTGTTAAAATGGAAGCTACTACTAGTTTATCAATTCATGAGCTATTAAAATTATACTCCTTCTAAAATTAGATATCATTAACTGTGTCATTCAAATATTTACTGTACATTTCGAGGGCATATGCAGTAGCTCATTCCACAATTGGGCGCAATTCTTTAATAAAGAATGCGTCTTTTTCCATTAAAGGGCCATTTAACGAAATAAATCATGTTAAAATTGAATCAATTAAAAAGCGAAGGTGGGAGGGTTCTAATAATATGAACCCTCACAATCAATTTTTCCTTATTTTTACAAGGATCTTTTTGTGGTATTAATATATATTTGAAACTAAATGGTTAAAGTAGTCGTATAAGGTATTATAGATTAGAGGAGGTCGGAAAAATGGATTATACTAAAATCTATAATGAGGAACTGATTGCCTTAGTAAAAGAGAAAATAAAGTCCGTCGGTGAAATTAAAGCGGTGAAGTTTGTGAGAGAACAAACAGATATGTCTTTAATACAGGCAAAAAAATTTGTAGATTTTTGTAAAGAATAGACATAAAAATTAGAGTCACTAAACTGTGGCTCTAATTTTTATTAAAAGTATCTTCAATAGTCATTGAACTACTAAATAATAAACTTCGACAGACGTAACTACGATATGTTTCTGTCATTTTTTTGTGCTTTCATTGCTATGACTATCAATGTTTTAAACGTGAATGTAGTCCGTTCACAATAAAAAATGGTTTAAAAAAAGAAAAAGAGATTTTATTAAACGAGAAAATTGTTAGTATATATACTACCTAAAATAGATATAGAAATATATGAGAAAACGCTATTAATAATAAAAAATAGTTATTCAACAATTGGGCGCGATACTGTAATAAGGATCAGCGCTTATTTTCATTAAAGGGCATATTATTGAATAACAACCTTTCAAATCGTTATCAAACGAGCGTTTGGGAACAATTTGATTACAACTTATGTCTATATTGTAAAAGGGAGGTATCATTATGTGGTTAATATTAGGTCTTATTGCTATAGTAGCAACTTTTATAAATCTTTATATGTATACAACAGGTAAAGATTATAAACTTGCGATGGCAATAGGGTTATCATTTACAGCATTGACACTCTGTGCAGAACATAGCCTTGTATCTAATTGGGTAAAAGTTGAAGATTGGGCGGCTTTATTGGATGTTGTACCTACTATGGAAAAGGTGTTATGGTTTCTGACAATTGTTTCTATTTTGCTAAATGTAGCACCTATACTTTTAGAACTAAAAAATAAAGGCTCTGTTAAAGGGAATTGTTGATATTTGATAAATGTCAGGATTCAACGTGGAATTACTGAACGGAAGCCTCGTAAAAGAGGTGGGAAATCTAAACATAGGGGAATAAGCAAAGAACAAGTCTGTGTTCTCGTTGCCAGAGACCGAACCAATGCAACTGTCTCAAAAGTTGCTTGTATGGGGCGTATTGTTAAAACAAAAGGGCTTAGAGTATTATCTGATTAAATCAAACGATGGAAAGCACATTATTAAGGGCTTGTATCACATCCAAAATGTCAACGGTCTCCATTCTTGCTTAAAAACAATAGACGTTTTAAAGGTGTAGCTACGAAATATCTTGATAATTACCTTGTTTGGTTCTTATTTTGTCGATAGTCGCAGTAACGAAAATATCAATCAACATAATAAAGAATTTTTATTATCATCATTAGTATTTGAAATGATTGACACCTACGATAGTTTGAGACTATCAAAATTTAGTGCGTAGTCCTTATTTAAAATAGAAAATTACGGAAATTCGTCAAGTTATTACATTTACTATTACAATTGAAACAAAAAATGAAAGGAGGTAATATATTGAAACAACATAAAGAGTTTTATCCAATCATTTTAACTTTAGTTTTGTTCTTAGTTGCATTATTTATTTTCTTTGTATTTAGGTCTCCGAATATAAATCTATGGATTCCAATTTTCTTATATGTTTTGATAGACATTGGGTTTATTGTGTCGTTAATTTTAGGGGTCAAGTCTAAAAATATAACTGTAAAGGTGTTCAGTATTCTTTCAAACATTACATTTATGATACCGTTATCAATATTTATATTTCTGTTACTGTTGGCAAATGGAATTTCTGGACCATAAATCAAGGAAACTCGTTAGGGCTTCCTTAATTTATTATTCGATATTTTACAGAGCCAAAATAAAAATTTTTTAGCTACAACCAAACTAGCTTCAGTTCAAAAAACATAGGCGCCGACATCTTACTTTCGTAAAATGCTAGCACCTATGTTGAGAAATGGTTTTTCCCAACCTCTATCAAATTTCCATACCGCTAATTAAAAGCCCTTTGCAGCTTCCTTCAAGCCGAGTACGACGTCTAATTGCTCCTCATACTTATCTTGCGTTGTATACTTACGATTCAATTCAATATGTGCTAGCATTTTCTCCACTAGCTTTGTATACGAAAAATCCGGTTGCTCAAAAATATTAATATAACCCGGCTCATCTCGGTGTCGAATACGCCAATGCCCATTCCCATCCTGATACGCATTCGCTATAATTTCCTGTACCGCCACCTGCGTAAACATAACTATGTGTTCCTTCATCGATAGCCCACTCATATAGCTTTTCACCGACTGTGGTGCATCCTCTGGGAAAATCCCATTATCCATATTCGCCTCTGCTGCCTGAGCCTCTGCCGCCGCATTCACTCTCTCTAGCGACCCTTGATGACCACTTAGCTCTTTCATATAACGCTCATGACCAATCAAATCGCCCTGCCTGAAAGCGACAATCGCCTTATGCTCGAGTTCAATCATTTCTTTAAACGATAACTCGCGTACTTCCTCATTCTGACTATTATCACGCTGCTCTGCTGCCTGCTGTGTCGCAACAAGTAGATTACCAAAATTCGCATCGTATCCTTGCTTCGCCACCTGCGGATAAATATTCATTACCCCACCTTGTACCGCCTGCATCTTCATCCATTCACACCTACCAATAATATATTAATTATTATATACATCGACAAACACACAATAATTTCCATATGAATTAGTAATCCTTTTTAAAGAATTTAGTGATTAAATTTATTTGTTTTATACAACCCAAATACAATTAACGTTCCCAAAGCAAAGTTTGGAAACTCATTAAAAGGCCACGAATGCTGTTAAATCAGTGTTTTGTGGCTTTTTGTAAGAACAGTATCTAGACAATTTTTTAACGATGAAATCCGCATTTTCAACCGGCTCCTCAACTTCAACTAATAGGGCTTAAGTTGATTAAGCATCTCTGTTCTTCTTCCACTCCCATGAAAATAAAATCTCTGGGACTACAAACGCGACCTTTATATTTAAAAAAATGGTAGCGCCTAACTTCATACATTATTACCCCTGATACTTTCGGACTTATTCATAATGATTATCATCAAGGAAACTTAATTATTACTGGGGAAGGTAGTATAACTACAATTGATTTTGATGACTGCTCATTTAATTGGTATGCTCAAGATATTGCAGTAGCTTTCTATTATACAAATTCCCTTTTTATGGATACTGGTATTTTAGAAGGATGGCAAGGATAAACCTTACAAAGCTTAAAAGACAAAATCAGATATCAAGTACCATATGCAGGTATTAACGATTTTTTTATTTTTTTTTTAGTTTCAACATGCACATTACATTTTGTTGATACACTTATTCATAATGAGGATATTTCGAAGAGAACGAGAAACTTTCATTAGAGAATGACTATATGAGTATAGGATTGATAAATATCTTAGTTATTCCATTAAAGGGCACGATACTGTAATAAGAAGCAGCGTTTATTTTCATTAAAGGGCCATTTAATTGAATAAATGAATATCTGCATCTGTTATAAAGATGCATTTTTTTAAAAATGTTGTAACGAAATCAATAATTTTGTGATACATAGTTGAATGGCCAGACGGAAAAGGGAGGGTGGCAGTGGATAAGGACAATATATACCAAGATTATGGGGATTTTATTTTTAAATACTTGTTAACTTTGACAAACAACCTTGATTTAGCAGAGGAGCTAACTCAAGAAACATTTTATCAAGCGATTAAATCCATTAATAACTTTCACGATAATGGTAAAGCCAAGTTTTCCGCGTGACTCTGTGCAATTGCTAAAAACGTATGGCTGCAAGAATTAAACCATAAAAATAAAAACCAACAATTGAAGGACTCAATAAAAAATGAAAGTACAACATTTTACGACTTGGAAGATGAGTATAAAAAAAACGAGGATAAAGTTATGTTTTTTAAAAAGTACTTTATTTAAGATTGTTGGGTGACTTATCGTTCAAAGAAATTGGTTCAATTTTTGAAAGGACAGAAAATTGGGCAAGAGTAACTTTTTATAGAGCAAAACTTGAAATCAGAAAGGGTGAGTAGGGTTATGAAACATAGTGTATTTAAGGATTTGGCTCCTGCTTATATTGATAAATTAACAAGTGAAGAAACAAACGAACAGATAGAAAAACATATGGATTAATGGTGAAGAATGGCGAAATTATTTAAATGAAGGGAGATTTATTTTCNNGCTCCAAAAATAGAAAAAAGATCTTAGTGATCGTATCATCACTTAATTTGATAAAACGCTACTTTATATTAATAAAGGTAAACAACATTTTTTGGGATATTCAATTGACTTTTTGCTACGATACGAAATATAATTTGGTTGGTCAACCAAACAAAAAGGAGAGATAAAATGAGTGTTAAGGATAAACGTCAAAGATTAATTGATGCGGCATATAAAGTGTTTAGCAGGAAGGGATTTAATAATGCCTCTATAAAAGATATTGCTCACGAAGCTGGCATTACTCCTGGACTTGTTCATTATTATTTTAAGAATAAGGAAGAGTTATTATTTTCCGTCCAGAGTGATATTCAAGAACGATACCATATTCAATATGATGGCAAAAAAGAGGCGGAAATGAATCCATTAGATGTTTTGTTTGAAATTAAATCAAGAGTAGAAAAAGATCCTGATTGGTATCGTTGGAGATATGAGCTTTATTCTTTAGGATTAAAAAATGATCCATATAAACAAGAAGTAGCAAACATTTTACAAAACGGGAGGGAGAGTCTTTCTAATCCTTTAAAGAACCTAAACGTTGAAGCCAAAGAAACGGATGCTCTTGCCGGTATTTTATTGGCTTGCTTCGATGGACTAGCTCTCCAAAAAATGTTCGATGACGAATTTGACCTTGATCAAACGTATAAATTGTTAATTGATTTATTAGAGAACTATTTGAAAAAAAGAAAAAATTAGAGTTTTAATAAAAAGTTTGATTGTTCATATGAGGAGAAAAACAATGAAAAAAGCAATCTTTTTTTTAGGGAGCTTACTACTCCTACTAACCCCTTTTGCTGCTTCTGCTAAAACGGAAGATACGAAAGAAAAAATAACAAAATTTATGGAGAAATCCTTAGATATGTATAATATTCCTGGCACATCGTTGGCAATATTAGAAAACGGGGAAATGATTTATCAAAATCAATGGGGTATTTTAAGTGATGGGTCAAATGTAACAGCAGACACACCGTTTCTTATTGGTTCTTTAAGCAAACCAATTACATCTCTGGCTATTATGATGTTAGTGGAAGATAGCAAAATAAAGCTTGATGAACCGATACAGTCCTATATTCCAACGTTTACATATCAAACAGACAGTTCAAAACAAATTACAGTTTTGCATCTTTTAGAACAAACAAGTGGTATTAGTGAGCTTGAAGGTCTTAAAGTGACGGACAAGGATTGGCCGAAAGAGGGGGCAATCAATCAAGCTATAAAAGAACTTAGTGGTGTAGTGTTATCTCACGAGCCTGGAGAGGTTTATGAATATAACTCTGCTAACTATTTACTCTTAGGGGCAATTGTTGAAAATGTTTCGAACCAAACCTTTTCAGATTTTTTGAATACGAATATTTTTACCCCACTTGGTATGGAAAATTCCGCTGCTGATTATGAAAGTGCGGTAGAAAAAGGATACATACCTGGTTTCGAGTCATGGTTTGGTAGGCCCGTTGTCAGTGATGGATTCTATGATCATGCGGGAGCACCTTATGGCTATATTGCTTCAAGTTCAAATGATTTAGCGAAATTTTTAAAATTTATGCTAGAGGGCGGAGACTTATTATCAGAACAAAACCTTGAGTTATTAAAAACTCCTCCAGAAGAAGGTAAAACATACGGTTACGGTTGGCATTTTTCTAAAACAGAACATTACCCTTTCCACGGTGGGGCAACATCTGATTTTAGAGCGCAAATGTTTTTAATACCTGAAGAAAATATTGCAGCAGTACTTTTAACCAATAAATATAATTTTATAGAAGATGCTCAAGTCTCTCATATAATGAATGGAATTCAATCTATCCTGAACGGAAAAGAACCAGATGAATTGCCTGTACAGAGCTATAGTATTCAATGGAGTATATTGGGGATTACATTACTCTTTGCTATTTTAACGATAATCCATTTCTTCAGACTTAGAAGAAAGAAGGTTCTAAACAAAAAAATACCGTTTACTTTTGGAGTCATTTCGCTCCTCCTAGCTGTGGGATTGATTCCACTATTTGTTTATGTTATTGGTACCCCATGGAAAAGTATTCGTTTCTTCGCACCGGACATATCATTATTAATTTATTGTTTGGTAGTAATATTTGCTCTTCATGGAATTACGACTTTAATCATAACAATTTTTAAAAAGAAAATTACCTAAGCTTATCCTTGTGCTAAGTCTACAAATCAATTACACTAAGACGAAATTGATAGTAAGAGCATGTTTTGACCAATCTTTTTTCAAAACATGCTTTTTCTTATTGTTCATTTATCAAGGTTATTCATATCAATTTGATCAAATTTTATTTTTTTATAGGTGAATGATTAATTTAAACTTCTATTTTCTACTTTAATTTTCCCTCCAACAACCTTGCAACAAGCACGTAATTTTCTTCATTATAAATAGCTGCATACCTAGAATCATAGCCATCAAAAAGCTGTAATGGGAGGTTTTCATAGTCAGTTAAATAGGCATCGTAATAGGTAGATGCAAAAGCAGCTCCTTCTTCTGTTAAATCTTCATCTAACAAAACCCCATCGTAAAATTCAATGAAAAAATCGAGCGCTGTTATTTGACCTTGCATTAGCTGTTCATAAAGCTCTGGGTCATCCTCTTCAATGATAGTCGTATTTGCTAATTGATGCTCCAACATCCAACGGTAAAAAAAAGCGATATGCACTGCACCTTGATTAGTAGGTAACTGCTGTGGAAAGTCCTCTGCATCAGAATGCCATTTCATTTTGTCATAGGCTGTCATAAATTCTCCTGTCCTCTTATATAAGCTCTTTAATAATCAGCTCAAAGCGCGTGCGATATGGCTCTGGAATATGCATAAATTCTGAGCTAGTAAAGTCATTCATATGGATGATGCCAAAACATGTATATAAAAGCTGCGCTACAACCATATCTTTATATTCTTCAATGTGTTCACTTTGTTCAAGTGGAATAAATGGGCAAAGCTCTATAAATGGTGTCGTCATAAATTTTTCGAACCATTGCAAATTGTTATCTGTACTCATAGCTTTTTCAAAGAATGCATCGTAAGGAACTTCTTGAACAGCTAGCACAGTACATACAAAGACAGGCAATGTTTCAGGCGTTAAACCGAATTTTTCCACATAGGCTTTTGCAAAGTATTCAGGCATTAGCGAATGGTCGCCATCACATTCATACATATAGTCGATTACGAGCTTGCCATAACTTTTATCGTATAAACCAAGACCGAAAACAGCGAATGTACTTGGCATTGCTGCTTCTTCATCATCAACATCTTGATAAAAATGATACTGTGCCATCGCCTTATAACTATATTCAACTAGCGCAGTATGTAGGCTAGGATAGCTGAGAGCTTTAGTAAAGAAGTGATGTGATGATGTGACAGGTAAATGCTCGATTGGCAACCCTAAGTCGCTTTTACCTTCATAATAAATGCCATAGCTTTTAGGGAAATCTTCTTCTAATAAAGCATTTAAGTAAGCTAATGCTTGACGATAAGCTTCTTCGCTCTCTTCTTTAATTTTAATCGTAATCGTGGCTAGTACATCATTTGCTTGGCAGAAAATTAGGTCGGATGCCATTTGCTGTTTATGTGTTGGCAAAGTACCAGAGCCGACTGTGATTAATGAGTTATATGCTTCTGCATCTAATTCTTTGATTGTTGCCAGCAGCTCTTTGACTGTTAAATAAGAATAGCTTGCGCCGTATTTACTTAAATTCACTGCGTAGTAGCATAGCAATGGTAAGTAAGTTAATGATTGATGCTCGTCGATAAAGTGAGAAAGACAATAGCGCTGTGTTTCAAAGTCTAGCTCTTGACGAAATTCATCAAGCAAGACAAGCTGCTGATAATGGCAGAGCACTTCATGCAGCGTGAAGGCGTCTAGTAAAAAAGACAAGGTGATGATTTTAGAAGGATAACCATCTGTATCAATTTTATATTGTTTAGAAAGTAGTTCTTGCTCAAGCTGTAGCCATAATGCTTCGTTTTCGGTAAATTGTTTAGTTTTCATGGAATGACCTCCCTTTTATGAAAGAACAACTACACTATTAAAATTAACTTTCGTGCATAAATATTGTAAATTTCAAATTTATTAATGCATCAGAAAGTTCATTAGGGAAAGAAAAATCTAGTGTAATCAATTAAAAATCGCTCAAATCATTACATACATAGTCAATAGCACTGCAAAATAGTCCATACTTTATCAAATTCTTTGTTTTTGCAGTCCTCTTCACGAATCCAGAAATATAGTTTGCCGCTATCGCCCCACATATAGCCTAGGTCATCTTCCGAATCAAGCTGTAATAGCAGCTGCCAATCCTTTACGTGTGGTTCAAGCTCCTTGCGTAACGGGTGATTGTAGGCTGTTGAATCCCCACAATATAAACCGTTTGTGACAAGTTGGCATTCTAAATACATATCCCCTTGAATCGTATCAGGATGACCATCTATACGATGTGTCGTTTGTTCCTGTGCTTCTTCATCGACCCAATCATAAAAAAAATCATTGTAGGCATCTTGTTGTTCCTCTGCTAAAATAGTTTCTAAATTTTTGCTATAAGGAGATGCCCATGAAGGGAGTGTCCATTCATTTCTAAAGTGTAGTGCCGCACTATCAATATACTCCGTTAAAACTGCGGGTTGCTGCATTCGCTTTAAACTGTCAGGTGCTTGTGTGAAGTGGAAAACGTGAAAGCCATCGCCATCATTTGGATCATAGCCCCAAGGTTGTCCAATGACATCATAGAAAAAGGATAATAGTCCATCAGCAGGCAGCAAGTTGTTGGAATCATACGACTTTACTTCTGTTAAATTAAGCTGACATAGAAAGTATAATGGCTGGTTATTATTTGTATGTGGCCATATAAAATCTGTCGGTACATCGGGGTTGCCACCGATTTTGGACTGTCCAATTTGAATGGCATCATCTACTGTCGGTATTGCCGAAGCACGAATTGACTTTTTAGCGAACTGCAAAATTTGTTCTGCCACCTCTCCAAGCTCAAAATCAAATAATGCTGTTCGTAACTTTTCCATGTTTATTCCCCCTTATTTTTATCTAATTTCAATATAGTACATACGTTCCCTTGTGTAAAGCCTGTATTTGGAATTATTTAAATATTATTGAATCAACAGGTTTAGAAAGCATAGCAATTACGAGGTCTTCTTGAATTTTTACTGACTTTTGATACAGTAAAGGTTATGATAGTGAGCCTGATTAGCAATTTTTACCCCTATTTTAAGTGATTGAAGAGCAGATGAGCTTTAATTAAGCGAAGTAAGGAAAAGGGCAGTATTCCATCTCACTTCTTACACCCCATATTGGATTACATTAATAATGAAGTAGCCTAGTTTACGATTTTTAGAGATTTTCATTTAAAAATAACACGCTGTTTGTCATTTTCACACAATAAAATTTACCGAACCTTCTCATCAAATGATGAATAATTGAAGAACTAGAAAAAACTATGGTAAAAGATTGTGATAAAAAATTATCAACATTTATTAGGGAGGATTACTAGATGAAAACGTATCGAATTGCTGTAATACCAGGGGATGGCATTGGAAAAGAGGTTGTTCCTGCTGCGATAGAGGTTCTCGATCAGGCTGCACATCTTGATGGAAGCTTTCAATTTGAATGGACTACATTTCCTTGGGGCTGTGACTATTACTTAGAGACAGGTAAAATGATGCCAGATAATGGCATTGAAATATTAAAAGACTTCGATCAAATTTTCTTAGGGGCAGTAGGGATGCCTAATTTAGTACCTGATCACATTTCTTTATGGGGGCTACTGATTAAAATTCGCCGTGAGATGAAGCAGTCTATAAATGTACGTCCAGCAAAGCTATTACAAGGCTTATCTTCACCATTGCGCAACCCAAATGACTTTGATTTAATAGTTGTACGGGAAAACTCAGAGGGAGAATATGCTGAAAGCGGTGGCAGAATACATAGTGGTCAGGATGAGGTTGCTATCCAAAATGCTATATTTACAAGGAAGGGTACAGAGCGTGCGATGCGTTATGCATTTGAAATAGCAAAAACACGACGTCAGCATGTGACAAGTGCCACGAAGTCAAATGGAATTACCTATAGCATGCCATTTTGGGACGAGGTTTTTGTACAAGTAGGGAAAGATTTTAAAGATATTGGGCAAGTTTCTACGCATATTGATGCTTTAGCTGCCTTCTTCGTCATGAAACCAGAAAGCTTTGATGTTATTGTTGCATCCAATCTATTTGGTGATATATTAACAGATTTAGGTGGGGCTATTATGGGTAGCATTGGAATTGCTCCAGCAGCAAATTTAAATATTGAACGACAATATCCGTCTATGTTTGAACCTGTTCATGGCTCTGCTCCAGATATTGCTGGCCAGGGGATAGCCAATCCACTTGGACAAATTTGGACTGGTAAAATGATGCTTGATTTCTTAGGCTATCATGAGCTTGGCACAAGAGTGCTAAATGCGATAGAAGCAACATTAGCACAAGGGATCAAGACAGCAGATTTAGGTGGAACTTCAACATTACGCGATGTAACAAGCGCAGTACTAAATCATTTGCGATAAGGCATATGAAAAAATGATTGGAGTGAAGCGCTTATGAAAAACCTTTTTGCTTATAATTGGCAAGTCAGAGATGAATGGTTTGAGTGGTGCAATCAGCTAAGCCCAGAGGAATTATTGAAGGAAAGGCAAGGCGGAGTAGGGAGTTTCCTTTATACACTTTTTCATATTATAGACGTTGAATATAGCTGGATTCGTGGCATCCAACGCGAAAAAGACAGAATATTCGATTTTAGTGATTATCAAACATTAGAGCAAGTGAAAAAACTTTCTGATGAACTACGAATTGACAATATCGAATTTTTAAAAGTCAATGAGGGCTTTAATAATGGCATTGTAAAAGTCGCTTGGGATGATAAGGAATATAGAAAAATTGATATTATCCATCATATTATTGTGCATGAAATCCATCATATAGGTCAACTTTCCGTTTGGGCAAAGGAATTAGCCCTACCTTCTGTATCTGCGAATTTTATTGGTAGAGAATTAAAGACTTATTAATCTAATTTTTATATACAGCAAGGAAAAAGGTAAGGGCATGATAAAATGACCCTTACCTCTATAACTATTCTTGTGTTTGTAAGTATTCTACAGCAACATCTGGTCGATCTGTAATAATGCCCTTTGCACCGTTACGGATTAATTTCTTCATCGTCTCTCCGTCATTGATGGTCCAATAGTGAACAGGAATGTTTAAGTTGCTTAAAAACTGAATAAACTTCGGTGAATCTAATGCAATAACACCTGATTTAGGTGGTATTTGGAACACGTCTACCCTTGGATGATATAGATGTCCAAATTGGCTGGAGAAGGAAGCGAATGCTTTTCGAACATCTATCTCACCAGCACCGAGGGCTACTTGATTTTGTGCATATAGATTAAAACGGTCTATCTGCTCCCCGTAAAAGCTTGTAACAACTACACGATTCTCAGCGCCAAGCTCTTCAATTAAACGCCATAATTTTGAAGGCATTAAGCTTCCTTCATACGTATCTGGTGCGTCTTTAATATCAATATTGACCAACATATTTGGATATGCTTCTAGTAATTCCCGTAAAGTAACAACATCTACTTTTTCATTTCGATAAGGAAATTCCCCATTTAAATCTTCAAATTGATAACCGTGGTTTAAGGCATTAATTTCTGCTAAAGTCATATCTGCAATAAGACCATAGCCATCTGTTGTACGATGGACAGTATCATCATGAAAGACGATAATTTCCTCATCTTTCGTTAAGCGAATGTCTATTTCAAAGCCATCTACTCCTAATTGTGCAGCTTTTTTAAAAGCAGGCATTGTATGCTCAGGTGCTAGTAGTGCACCACCACGATGTGCGAGAATAATAGGGTGATCAAATTGTAATGCTTGTTTACTTTCACGCTGCTGAGGTTTAGAAATTGCTTTACTACCTGCCCAAGCAGCCGCACTTGCTGCTGCGATTGCAAGCGCGATCTTCGTTTTTTTACCCATATTCGTCCTCCTTAAAAAATTTAGATGATATAAAAGGTACTGGCGAATTCATTTTTGAATTTGAAAGTTTTGAGCAAACAAAATCAGAGAAACTGTGATTATGGACGTCTAAACTAATGTCTTATTAACTTGCTTAAGTGAATGTTCAACTCTTAATGAATATTGTATGCTTTACCATTATAACGGAAAAATGAGCGTTCTGTCAGCTAAACTCTGTTGCTATCATTTTCCGGTCTATGGTATTCTTTTATGTAAGAAATGAGGGAATACTATATGAACGAACGACAAGGACTAATCGTGTACGTCCATCAATTAAAACATGCAAAGTCTCTTCGAAAATATGGTCATGTTCTTTATATTTCTCGGAGGCAAAAATATGTAGTGCTCTATTGCGATCGAGAGGAAATTGAAATGATGACAACAAAACTACAACGCCTTCCTTTTGTAAAAGACGTTGTAAAGTCTTATCGTCCATTCGTGAAAACTGAGTATGAAAATGCAAAACCTGATAAAGCCAAGGAATATGACTACAAAGCAGGTCTATAATATTACGTTAATGCAGGAATATAGTGATGAAGTCTCATTATTCCAATTAAGTATTGATAAAATAGTTTTGATTCCGAAAATATAGATGAGTGCTTTATTTCTACAACAACTGCTTTTCGACCTAGTTGCTCAATACTTTCTTCGAATATTTTTTGTCGCTTAGAAGGCTTGTCTTCTATATAAGGAATGCCCTCTCGACAAATATAAATCGGCATAAATTTACTTTCACCGACTGGTTTGAAGGCAACTGCTAAAGAAGCAACTTTTTTTTCTTCTTTTGAGGAAGTTAGTATAAAGGCTTGGTGAAAGCGACTTTGATTGGTATTCACTAGTTCAAGAAGCTCATAAACATCACCATAGCCTTCACCTAATTCAATAAATTGTTGTGGCATAAAAATTGCACATCCTTTCCAATATACATAGTATCATGCTGTGGGAGGTCAAGCATATGAAATTTGCAATGAGTTTTTTTTCAGTACTTGCTTTAATTATTACAGGTATAATTTTTTTCCAGTATCATGCATATTCTTCTGACTTAGAGACTGGTAATGGTGATTTTCTTTACTCACAAGAGATAGAAATTTTCTATCGCGAAAATAGCTTAGATATAAGGCAGCATTTTAAAAATCTTCCTGATCAAAAGGTGAAAATTAAGTGGCCAGAAAATGCCATTAACCTTAGCTGCTTTATGGAAACTGAAAAAAGCTGTGATCGTTTATCAGATGAAGCTTCCTACTTTGCTAAGGGAGAAATAAAATCCCAATCTGTTTCATACATAATTCCAATTGAGGGTGGCTTAAAAGATAAAATGCTTATCCAAAATGTTTTAGCCACATTATTAAATGGTGAAGCTACTTATTCGATTGTCCATATTTCCACAGATAGTAAAATTGCTGGTCAATGGATTACAGGTTTACCTTTAATTGGACAGCAACAGCTAGCACTTGTTAACTATACAATGTTTAGTGGGAATGGTACAATCCGTGATATTTATTGGCAATCAGCTAACCTCAAAGTTCAAGAACAAAGTCCTATTTTATCTATTTATGCACCAGGAGCTATTGCAAAGGATTTTTTGAAATCATTGGAAAATTTACAGTTTTTAAATGACCAGCATATTGCGATTATTCAAGAAAAAAATCCAATGAAAGAACATGATGATCGACTTTTATTTTTACCGACTTTAACCGCACAAGCAGTGGAGCAGGAAGTGGTGCTGTCACAAATAAAATCGCAATATAAGTTCGATAATTCTCCTGAATGGTTGCCAGAGGTTGTGGCATCCTATTTAGTGAAGGATACGATAGGCTCTGAAAAAACGAAGGAAATCGTGGCAACATTAAAGGAATATATGACTACAGATCAGGAGGCAGCTTGGCAGGAAGCGATGAATAAACTTGGAGAAGAACCAATTACTCCTGCTTCAATGGATGATCTTTTAACAGCGGTTTTAGGTGCAAAAACTTCTTATTTCAAGTTAAATACTGAACAAAAGAACGGGACATATCCATTATTTTTTGAAGATGATCGTGATATTTATGTAAATGATGCCTTGAAAAAAGATGTTCAATTTATTCACTATGAAGGGCAATCTTTATATACAGCCGATACATTGTTGCCGTATCTTGGTTATAGTGCCACTGAAGGGGAAAATGGCTATTATGTAAAAAGTGAAAATCGTTCATTCAGATTCCCGAAAGAACCAGGATTCTACGTATTTAATCAACGTAGATACTCTACTATTTCAGAACCGATTATTAAAATAGCTGGCCATTATTATGTTGAAGAAGCTTGGCTCCAACGCTTATTCTTAGTAGAATTACAAAAAAATGATGGTCGTATCCAAGTAATAACACAAGGGCAAGAATAATTTTTTTTGCAGCGGAGGTTTTTCTTCCGCTGCAAAAATGCTTTTATCTTGATTTAGCCGATCCTTACCATGCGAAAGCGAAGCGTCAGAATACTTCCATCTCTATTAATGGCGAGATGAAAGCAGTTTTTATCTATTCAACGAGCCTACAAACACCCGCTGAAATAGAGAAACCAAAGACACGTGTAGTGACCAACATCGTGTTGGCCTACATTCCCTGGCGAATGTCACTGATTTTGAAGGGGAGCTTTTAGAGAGAGCTCGAAAAAAATATAAACTCAATTATGCTGGGGTGTAATTGATATGGAAGAAGAAAGTACGGTGATTGACATAAATGAGAGTTGTAGCAGGAGAAAGAAAAGGAATGCCATTAAAGGCGATTGCGGGAAATACAACGAGACCTACAACTGACAAAGTAAAGGAATCCATTTTTAATATTATTGGTCCTTTTTTTGATGGAGGGATTGCCCTCGATTTATTTGCGGGGAGCGGTGGTTTAGGCATCGAAGCTTTAAGCAGAGGTGCTGAACGAGCTATATTTATTGAAAAGGATGCTAAGGCGTTTCAGATGCTACAGGAGAATATAAAAAAATGTCGGTATGAGGATTGTTCTGAGCTCTTTCGGATAGATGCTAAACGAGCTGTGAAAGCGCTATTAAAACGAGATATTACCTTTAAATTAGCTTTTTTAGATCCACCTTATCACCATAAGGAATATTATGATCTAGTACAAGTACTTATCGATAATCATAAAATCCAACAAGATGGCATTATTTTGTGTGAACATGCAACAGAAGTAGAACTACCACAAAGTTTTGGAGACTTTGTATTAAAGAGACAAGAAACATATGGCGGAACGATTATTTCTGTTTATCTTTATTCAGAGGGTGTCTAAATATCATTGAATAAAGGAAAAGCCTCTGGCGGATGCCATGATATTACGCCAAGGCAAAATTGATTGTTGTGCAGAGGAAGAGGGAGAATAAGTTGTCAGAGAAAATTGCTGTAGTTCCTGGAAGTTTTGATCCTGTAACATTTGGTCACTTAGATATTATTAAACGTGCGGCAGATGTTTTCGATACTGTTTATGTAGCAGTGTTAAATAATTCATCGAAGCAGCCACTGTTTTCTGTAGAAGAACGCATGGCTTTAATGGCAGAGGTGACGAAAACATTGCCAAACGTGCGTATTGAAAGCTCATCTGGTTTGTTGATAGACTATGCGAAAGAAAAAAAAGCAAAGGCTATTGTTCGCGGTTTACGAGCTGTATCAGATTTTGAATATGAGATGCAAATTACTTCGATGAACCGTTTTCTAGATGAAACCATTGAAACATTTTTTATCATGACAAAAAATCAATATTCATTCTTAAGCTCAAGCATTGTAAAAGAAGTAGCGAAATATGGTAGCGATGTCAAAGAGCTCGTTCCTACATGTGTTGTAGCTGCCTTAAAAGAAAAATATGGGTTTACGAAATGAAAAACAAAGGGGATGTCAGTATTTGGGCGTCTCCTTTTTTATTTTATGATAGGAATGAGGCTACTCGACTATTGAGCTAATGGAGTAGCCTAGAAAGAAAATTACGCTCAGTCCACTACATTTCTTCATAATTTGGAAAAAATGAGTGCAAGAAAAAAGCTGCTTACATTATTTTAAGAAAAAAAGAGCATAAATAGTTGGCACAATGATTATGCTAAGTAGGCGGAATTTTATATACGGCCGAACAGAAAGCTTGGCTGATTTAGCAATAACAAAAATTTGCAAATGTATACTAATGCTTTGCATAGTAAGTAATAGAACTACTAGCAATGGTAAATAGGAATGACTGGGAAAGGCTGTGACAGTCATTTTAAGACCATTTGTAACTTCTAGTATGGCCGCAATAGAAAGCTCAGCTGTATGGGGTAATTTTGGTATGAGTTTATCTAAGCCTTGTTGTACAATCGTTTGGATCGTAGTGAAAAAGATAATGGTTGTTCCAACTAAAAGAATCGTCGGTGCTGTCTCTTTAATGCTTTCTGAGAAAGGTGCTGAATATAAAGGCGTATTATGAATAGAAATGCTAGGAAGGTCAGATTTTCTGAATAAAAAATAACCAGTTATTAAACAACAAATATTAAAACTATGTAGTAAACATAAAAACAGCCAGCCAAACGTATTGCTGTGTAACAAATCAAGGCTTACAAAACCTAGCACAAAAAGCGGACTTGGTGCATGACAGACAGCTAGTAAAAAATTGGCTTCTTTAGGATGAAGCTGCCCACTGTTTTTTAGATAAACAATTGTTGTTGCACCAGTAGGATAACCACCAAGTGCGCTAATAATATAGGCTTGTACGTATAGTGAGGCTCTTTTGGTCTTTGTTCGCATAGGAGCCGTTAAACGTAGTAGCCATTGCGTTAAAATTAAATAAGGTAATAAATATGGGAAAAGCGCATCCATAAATAGCGTTAAACCTAAGTCAGTACCGTGATGAGCTGTTTGTGGGAATAGCAAGAGTAATAGAATAAGAACTATGCAAAGCGCTATTTGAATTGTGGCATACATGTTATCATCTCGTTTCAACTTTTTGTCATTCACATAGGCAAATGCTAAAATCAATATATGTAAAAAAGGCAAAAACATGAACGTATGGTTTTGCGAGCGTCCTAGGAGGTGTTCCAAATGAAGAAAAAAATAAGTATTTATGTAGTGTTATTAGTCGTTATTTGTTTTTTAATGTTATACCGACTAGACGCCTATATTATGAAGCCTGGAAGTGCTTATGATGTCAGTAAATTTGTTACAGTAGAAAACAATCATACTGAAAACAAAGGGTCTATGAGTTTAATGACAGTAGCTATGCAGCAAGCGACCCCTTTTTCGTATCTTTGGGCTAAAACTCAAAAATATCAAAAACTAATGGATATTAACCAGGTACGAAATCCATTAGAAGATGAAGAAGAATATAATGTTCGACAGCTTAAATTAATGTCTGACTCCCAGTTCAATGCAAAGTATATTGCCTTCCAGAAAGCGGGACTTCAAACAACAATACATTTCGATGGAGTCTTTGTTTTAAATGTGCTGGATGGTGGTGCTTCAGACGGCCTTTTAAAAGCAGGAGACGAAATTATTGAAGTGGATGGACATAAAATTAGTAATCAGCAAATGCTAGTAGATCTTTTGAAGCCAAAAGAGCTTGGAGACAAAGCAACAGTTAAATTCATACGTAATAAAAATGAACAAGAGGTCACTATTACATTAAAGGAAATTCCTAGAGCCGAGGAAAAGAGAGCTGGTTTAGGTATTTCGTACGCAGAAAGTAAATCAATTGAAACAAATCCAAAAGTGACAATGAAGACAGAGGATATTGGTGGGCCATCTGCAGGTCTAATGTTTACACTTGAAATTTTAGATCAACTGCTTAAAGAGGATTTAACCAAAGGCTATGCTGTAGCAGGCACAGGAGAAATGTTGGTTGATGGCTCTGTTGGAAGGATTGGAGGAATAGACTATAAAGTCATCGCTGCTGATCGAGATGGTATGGAAATTTTCTTTGCGCCAGATGATGAAATTTCTCCAGAACTAAAGGCGAAACATCCTGAATTGGAATCAAACTATGCGACAGCAGTAAAAACGGCTAAAGAAATTGGTACGAAAATGAAAATAGTACCTGTTAAAACGGTAGATGATGCCATAAATTATTTAAAACAGTTACAGCCCAAATAAAAAAGAATGCTAGGAAATTTCTGGCATCCTTTTTTAGTGAATAGATTTAGAAACGAATCGGTGGTGTTTGATAATCTTTAGGTAGACTTCGTTCCATATTTCCAGTTTCGAGGCTTAGATTGTAAATCTCTGCGGCATGAATATCTATAGTAAGCATAGCATCTTTCGTAGCTGCAACTCGGCTGATTAATGGTAAAGAGATGTCCTTTTTATACTTCCCTAAATAAGCCTGCCCTTTCATACTCATACCAAGTAAACGAATATAGGATGGAGTAACACTGTTGTGTAATTGTTCCTTACTAAATCCAGTATAAATATGAGTAAGCATGCGCTGAAGTCGTGTCCATGTATAGCGCTTTGATTTGATTTTTTCCATAAAGCTGCTAAAGGAATGACTTGTTTTGGCTGCCTTAATAAGAGCATTCTCAATACCTTCAGTTACTTCAGCATAGTGATTTAATTCGCTAGGTGTATGTCGAATAAGCGTAAACTGTAAGAATGGCCAAAAAGTTTCCCAACTAGCAAATTTACCATACTGACGATACCAATTAGCTAAATAATCAAAAGATGTCTTTGGAAGAACATCTTGAACATGCTGAAGTTTACGGGATGTTGCTAAAGCCTGGCGTATTCCCGTTGCACTTGCGATGGATGCACCCTCCTGTAAAGCATCATGGTATCCTGCTGCAATTCGTGGAATAGTCATTGGTTTAATATCACTATCTAATGTTTTGGCAGCTTCAATATAGTGAAAGCCGAGTATATTATTAGGCTGTGATAAATCAATGTATGTAGCAGGGAACTTTTGAGAAAGCTGTTTATAGGCATAATGTAAGCTTTTAGGATAGCTTGCACCTGTTGTAAGGCTTTCCTTAATAAGTGCGTTGTATTCCTCCTGATGTCCGTGAATAAGCTCAAATGTGTTCAAAAAGGGTTGTATGGCACCGTCTTCACTACCAAATGCAAAAGATTCACAGCCAACTGCAGTTAATAATGCAATGGCTCCTTTAGCAAAATCAGCAGCAGGTGCGGTACTATAAACATAAGGTAGCTCGATGACAATATCTACGCCACCAGCGAGTGCCATTTTTGTTCGTGTCCATTTATCGACCATGGCTGGCTCACCACGTTGTAAAAATGAACCACTCATTACAGCGATGACAAGGTCTGCTTGTGCTACTTTTTTTGCCTGTTCTAAATGATAAGCATGTCCATTGTGAAATGGGTTGTATTCAACTACTACGCCAACTGCTTTCATGTCAAGCCCCCATCTATTTTTTACTTTTTGTTTATAGTAACCAAACGAGTACGAAATAAAGAAATTACATGTATTATAGTATATAATTATAGTGAGGTTTCATAGTGGTGACAAGAAATTATCTTGACATCTATTTTTACACATTATATAATCAACAGTGTTGTCTCGAGGTGATTAAACGAATGAAATGGTCAATTCATCAATTATCTAAATACCGCCAAAACGGGATGCCGATTGACACCTATGTCCAATTGGACGAGGTGATGGAGCGAAACCAGGATATTCGAGCAATTTCGCCCGTTCATGTAAAAGGGCTATGTACTTTTGGTGCATCGCAAATGACATGTCAGTTAACTGTGACGGCGACGTTGACACTACCATGTGCACGCACGTGGGAGGACGTTGAGTTTCCTATCGAAGTTGAGACAGTTGAGATTTTTAGCTGGATTGAAGAAGAAAAACGAGGGGAAGATGACGGAGACATTCACTATATTGATGGTGAAGTCATCGACATGAAGCCGGTTATTGAAGAACTTATTCTTCTTGAGGTACCTTTGCAAGTATTCAAAGAGAATACCGAAGGACAAGTGCAAGGTGGGAAAGACTGGTCTTACGCAACAGATGAAGACGTTGAGCTACACAAAAAAGCTGATAAGCAAAAAGTGGATCCAAGACTAGCTGCTTTAGCTAAGTATTTTGATCAAACAGACGAATAGACGATCTGTAAGGAGGTGCCATCAATGGCTGTACCATTTAGAAGAACTTCTAAAACTGCAAAAAGAAAGCGTCGTACGCATTTCAAACTATCTGTACCTGGTATGGTAGCTTGCCCAAACTGTGGTGAAGCAAAATTATCACACCGTGTTTGCAAAGCTTGCGGACATTACAAAGGTAAAGAAGTAGTAAGCAAATAATTCAGTGTTTGCTCACTTAAAAGGCTAGTAGAGAGACCATGGCTCTTTACTAGCCTTTTTGTATGCTTAAAGAGACGGAATATTTCGTCAAAAACAAAAAGATGTATAGTGCTATAATAATTGTGTGATACAATTTATTCATTGGGACAAAGGGGGAAATAGTATGGCATATACAATTGACAATAATGAAGGCATTATGACTTTTACCATAAATCGTGAAGAAAAGCGAAATGCGGTCAATGATGAGGTGATGGATGGTCTACAAGAAGTAATTACATATATTCGAAACCATGATAATGTTCGTTTTTTAGTTGTAACTGGTGCAGGGGATAAATCATTTTGCTCAGGTGGGGATTTATCGGAATTCCATTCGCTTGAAACAGAGGATGAAGCCTTTGGAATGCTAAGTAAAATGGGAAAAATATTGTATGATCTCGCAACATTACCTGTACCTACAATTGCTTTGATTAATGGAACGGCGGTTGGAGGAGGTTGTGAGATTGCAACAGCTTGTGATTTTCGTCTAGTAGCCAGTCATGCAAAATGTGGTTTTATCCAAGGGACATTAGCAATTACAAGCGGCTGGGGTGGCGGTACATACTTATTTGAACGAGGCTTGCGGCATGATCGTGCCATGAAGATGCTAGTAGACGCCAAACCTTATCCAGCGGAATTACTATATGAAATTGGTTGGGCTATGCGTGTTTTTGAAGGCTCGAAGGAAGAAGCGTTAAATGATTTTATAGAAAATATGCGTAAAATTCATCCTTCTGTTCATAAGGCCTATAAAGAAATTGAGCTTCGCAAGTGGCGTGAACGGAATATGTATGAACGTGTAATGGAGGAAGTTCGTACCTGTGCGAAGTTGTGGGAAAGTGAAGCCCATCATGAGGCAGTTAATAATTTCCTGACTAAGAAGAATAATAATTAATGTATAACGGCAGCGATTATTGAAAAGCTTAATCGCTGTCTTTTTTTATTCAATGATTCTATTTTGCTCACTCTTGCATATAGTAGTAAAAAATGCGAGGGTGATAGATTATGGAATTGAAAAAAAGAAAAGATCAATGGACAAAAGAAGACGATGAAAGATTAGCAGAAATCGTCTTGCATAATGTGCAAAATGGCAAAACGCAGTTAGAAGCTTTTGAGTTAGCTGCTTCTGAACTAGGCCGTACAAAACAAGCATGTGGTTTTCGTTGGAATAAAACGTTACGTGGTCAATATAGTCAGTCACTATTAGCTGTGCGAAATCAACCGCAACAGTCAATGCGAAGTCATTTAAAGCTGGCATTGACAAGTTTTGATGAATTAACAGAGGCTTATCAAACCCTTGAGATTAGACATCGTGAGCTGCAAAATGAGCATGATAAACTGGTGAAATGGCTACAGCAAGGGTATTCTTTAATGAAAGATTAAACACTCTGTAAAATAAATGATGAGGAATATGCTTCTATGTTTTCTGGTTATCTTAGCAACCAATTATCCATATTTTATCGTAAACAATCAGTCAATCCTGTATAATAGAAGAACCTGTATAGGAGGTGCCTTAGAAAATTTCTAAGGCACCTCGTTCTGTAAGCGGGTAAAATGAAATCATACAGCATTTTGTGGTAAAACTGTTTAAAAGGAGTTTCACATTTAAGAATGATGTGGGAGGTGTCTAAGTGTTGTGAAGATAGCGGTTATAGGTGCTGGTGCTGTTGGGCAGCTAATGGCAAGCTTTTTTGCTGAGTCAGGTTTAATGGTTACGTTGGTACCTAGAAGGCAAGAACAGGTAGAAGAGCTACGTGCAAATCACCTAACACGAATCAATGTTGATGGCACAAAAACTGTACAAAAAGTAGCTGCAACAACAAAGTTAAAGGAGCTTCCGCAGCAAGATTTAATAGTGATAGCGGTTAAGTATGGTCAATTACATGAGCTTTACGAACAAATGTCATCATTATCGAAAGAAGTTCCCTTACTATTTATGCAAAATGGCTTAGCGCATTTTGAGGAAGCGCTAAAATTAGCGCAAAAAAATATAGCCTTTTGCACGGTGTCATTTGGCGCCCAACTGATAGATTCATCAACAGTACAACATAGAGGTGTTGGTGTTTGTAAAATTGCTCTAGAAAGAGGAGCAAGTGGTATATTCGATAGGCTAGTACTCCTCAGAAATGATTTGTTTCCAATTCAATTGGTAGATAATGCTCAACAGATATTATTTGAGAAAGCTGTACTGAATAGCTTGATTAATCCATTAACAGCTGTTTTGCAAGTGAAAAACGGAGAGTTAGTCACAAATAAACAAGCATTTTTAATCATGCAAACCATCTACCAAGAGCTAATGGGGGCTTTTGAAGGAATAGAAGAAACGATACCCTTTTCTAAAGTCATTGATTTATGTGAGCAAACAGCGAATAATACATCTTCTATGCTGACAGATCGTATACATGGGAGAAAAAGCGAAATTAATACGATTGTTGGAGTACTACTCAATAAGGCTTTAAAAAAAGGTCATTATTTGCCAACCTTGCGTACTTTATATCACCAAGTACTTGCAATTGAAGAGTGTGGTGAAAGACGTTGAAAGATTTTTTACATATTGTGATTAGTGTCATTATTTTTTGCCCAATTCTTCTTTTTATGATTGTTTATTTAATTGGTAGAAAGGTAAAAATCCGAGGCACACATGCTTTTGGGGCTGCTTCAGATGTAACAACATTTTGTTTATTTTTTTCAGTGCCGTTAGCGATTGGTGTTCTATGGAGTGTCAATGTTGGTGTGCTTTTAGTCATGCTTGCACTGACGATGGCTATGATTTTTACATATATTGATTGGCGAACAAAAAAAGAAATTGAAGTGAAGCCACTGCTGAAAAAAATTTGGCGCTTTCAATTTTTAGTACTAAGTACTGCCTATATTGTTATTTGTGTTGTTGGAATAATTCAATCCGTTATAGAATATTTACAGGCTGTCTAAGCATTTTCTTTTCATGTTGAAGCCATAAGCGTTAAAATAATAACATTATAATGTTTCTATAAAATTAACTCTTTATAAGTAATAAGTTGGGAAATACCAAATATTTGCGGTATAAAAATGTAAGTACATGTCTGGCGAGGATTTTGATTCTTTATGTGCTTAGCAGAGCAGATTGAATAGAGTATTTTCTTACTATTTGTTGAGAATTGTCATTTTAAATAATCGTTCTAGGATAAAACGCATAGTATTAATGGAACTTATTTTTTCAATTTGCTTATTAAGAGTAAGATGATTTAGTGAGTAGAGGAGTTTATGTTAATGAAACTGGAGTCTATCCAAGTACCCATAAAAAATCGTGTGCTAGCAGATTATTGGTCACCGAAAACTGCCATTCATGAGTATTTTGAATATGAATATAACGATCAATCTTTTGAAAAGCGTGTGCGATATTTAGAACAGCATGCAAAAGACCAAAAAGAAATAGCATCAATCATTCGCCAATTTATGGAGCCTCTTGGAATATCGAAGCAATCAAATGAGCATTTACAGCAACTAGAGCAAGGAGCTGTTACAGTTGTTGGTGGGCAACAAGCTGGTATTTTAACAGGTCCTCTTTACTCAGTGCACAAGGCAATATCTGTTATAAAGTTAGCAAAAGAACAAAGCTTAAAGCTTCAACGGCCAGTTGTTCCTGTGTTTTGGATAGCTGGTGAGGATCATGACTTAGAAGAGATAAACCATACGTATACAGTGCAGGGGGTAGAGGTGAAAAAACGTGTCTACGGGGAACGCTCTAGACGTAAAACGATGGCTTCTGCTACAAGTATTAACAAAGAAACCATGACACAATTAATGAATACCATTGCAAAAGATTTTGGTGAAACAGAATTCACTGAAGCGCTTATGAAACAATTGATTGATACTCTAAATAAGAGTGAAACATTTACGGATTTCTTTGCACAACTTATGAATCAGCTATTCAAGGATGAGGGCTTGTTGCTGATAGATGCAACAAATTATAAACTTCGTCAGTATGAGAGCGGAAACTTTAGTCATATTATTCAACATAACGAAGAAATTGCTAGAGTAGTAACAGAGAAAGAGGAACAGCTTGAACGTGCAGGATATGGTAAGCCTATTTTAGCAACAAATGAAGCGGCAAATCTATTTTTTGTTGAAGATGGAGAACGTCATCTTTTAGAAAGAAAGAATCAATCATTTGTTAATTTAGCAGCCAATATTAAATTGTCTCGAGAAGAGATGATGGAGATAGCTAGGAATCAACCTGAGAGATTGAGTAATAATGTTGTAACGCGTCCTCTTATGCAGGAAATGGTATTACCAGTTCTTGCGTTTGTTGGTGGTCCGGGAGAACTGGCTTATTGGGCAACGTTAAAGGATGCATTTTCGGTACTAGGCCTACAGATGCCTATTTTTGCTCCGCGTCTGCATATTACAATTGTTACACGCCATGTGGAACAGTTATTACGTGAGCAACAATTAACAGTTGCTGATGTATGGGCTGGAAAGGCATTACAGCTTAAAGAACAATTTATTGCTGAAATTCAGGACCAAGAAGCAAAATCTCAAATCCAAACAATGCAACAAGAGCTTTTTGATAAATATAATCAGCTTGCATCTTACTTAAAAGAACAGCATGTATCATTAGATAAAATACTTGTAAAAAATAAAGAAAATCATCAAAAACAGTTTGACTATTTACAGCAAAAGATTGAACAATCTGTACTTCATAAGCATGAAACAACCATTCGTAAATTTATGACATTACAAAATGAGCTATGTCCAAATGAGGGGTATCAGGAAAGAAGTTATAATCCATACCAATATATCAATGAGTTTGGACCTATGTTAGTGACTGAAATGCTTAAGCATAATTATAGCATTGGAAATCACCACTATTTACTGTATATATAATATGGTATGAATATTTCTTTTTACCTATGTAATTATTTGATACAATGCAGATTTGATGAATATTGTCGATATTAATAATAAATAAAGAGCTATCCTACTAAGGGTAGCTCTTTATTTATGTCATTTAGCATAGATCAAAAAAATCGCTAAAGGTCTATTTGCATATTAAGTGATGAAATGTCAAGTTTTTTTTAAAAAAAGTGGAGGAAAGTGGGGGGATGTGGTACATTATTTAATAAAGTGGGGTGAATAGCATGTTCATGGGAGAATATCAACACTCTGTTGATGCGAAAGGACGATTAATCGTGCCCGCAAAATTTCGTGAAGCCTTAGGCGAAACGTTTGTTGTAACACGCGGACTTGATAATTGTTTATTTGGCTATCCTATGGATGAATGGCGAAAACTCGAAGAAAAATTAAAGGGCTTACCGATGACCAAAAAAGATACTCGCGCATTTGCAAGGTTCTTTTTTTCAGGGGCAACGGAAGTAGAAATAGACAAGCAGGGTCGTATCAATATTCCTTCAACTCTTATGCAACATGCGCATCTTGTGAAAGAATGTGTTGTGCTAGGCGTTTCGAATCGAATAGAAATATGGGCAAAAGATGCTTGGGAGACTTACTTTAGTGAGTCTGAGCAATCCTTTAATGAAATTGCAGAAAATATGATTGGCTTTGATTTTTAACTTTTGTCAAGATGTCAGTTGAATGAAGTTAAGGCCTGAAGGGAGCGAGTGGTATGTTCGATCATACAACCGTGCTATTAAAAGAAACTGTTGACGGGTTGAACATCGATCCTGATGGAATCTATGTGGACTGTACACTAGGTGGCGCAGGGCATAGTGAATATTTAGTACAACAACTATCTGATAAGGGCCGTTTAATTTGCTTTGATCAAGATATGATAGCTATTAACAATGCAAAATTACGTTTAGCACCGTATATCGAACGTGTGACGTTTATCCATTCTAATTTTCGAAATTTGAAAGAGGAATTATTCGCACTTGGTATCGAGCAAGTAGATGGTGTTTTATATGATTTAGGTGTTTCATCGCCACAGCTAGATACACCAGAACGAGGCTTTAGTTATCATCATGATGCACCATTAGATATGCGTATGGATCAAACGGCAACACTTACAGCATTTCATGTTGTGAATGAATGGGCATATGAAGATTTAGTACGTATCTTTTTTAGATATGGAGAAGAGAAGTTTTCAAAGCAGGTTGCTCGTAAAATCGAAGAGGCACGTAAGGTGGCACCGATTGAAACAACCGGTCAACTTGTAGAACTTATAAAAGAGGGTATTCCAGCAGCGGCACGCCGTAAAGGTGGACATCCAGCAAAGCGCATATTCCAAGCAATACGAATTGCTGTAAATGATGAGCTAGGCGCAGCAGAGGATTCATTAGTCGATGCGATTGATATGATAAACGTAGGTGGACGCATTAGTGTCATTACGTTCCATTCATTGGAGGACCGCCTATGCAAAACTATTTTTAAGGAAGCGTCATCATTACCGGAATTACCACCAAATTTACCTGTAATTCCTGATGACATGAAGCCAACTTTAAAGCTTATTACAAGAAAGCCGATTGTTCCATCTGATGAGGAACTTGAGGTTAACAATCGTGCACGTTCAGCGAAGCTTAGAGTGGTGGAGAAAATTAACGACAAAGGGCGTGAGTAAATGGCAGCAGTACGTGTAAGGCAGCACCAACATCAACAAGTGCAACAACCGATAACACCACCTAGTCCACAACCCACTATCATACGTCGTAAAAAAACGAACCAGAAGTTTGAAAAAACAATGCTACTTGCATTAGTTGGTATTATTGTTGTATTAGCAGTAGTCGTTTTAAATAAACAAGCGGCTATTCAAACAACAAGTATGGACATTCAAAACATTGAAGCAGAAGCAGATAAGATTGCTAAAAAGAATGTTGACTTGACGGTTCGTGTAAGTGAACTTTCTACATATGAAAATATATGGAAAAAAGCGGAAGAACTCGGTTTAACTCAAAATGAGAAAAATGTAAAGGTAGTGCCGGGAGAATGAAAAAAAAGAGATTTCGATTCCAATGGGGAGCCTTTCTATTAATGATTTTTTATGGAGGGCTCTTTTTTCTATTATTCACAAGAATGGTGACATTACAGGCTACAGGTGAGGCAGAAGGACAGGAGCTTGCGGCGCGAGCAGCAGCAAAGTATAGCAAGGAAAGTGCAATAACAGCAAATCGTGGTAAGATTTATGATCGGACTGGACAAGTTATAGCGGAGGATACACTAAGCTATCGTTTGATTGCTATCGTAAACGAAGCGGCTACAACCGATCCAAAGAAACCGCGACATGTAATTGACGTAGAAAAAACTGCAGCGGTTTTACATGAAAATATCCCATCATTGAAAGAAGAGGATATTGTTAAGAAACTAAACAATCGATATAGAAGTGACGGTAAACCTCTTTATCAAGTTGAATTTGGTAGTGCAGGACGAGGAATTAGCCATGAGGTTATGAGTAAAATCAAAGATAAGAAATTGCCTGGGATTCTATTTGTAAATGATTTGAAACGCTATTATCCAAATGGGATTTTTGCCTCACATTTAATTGGCTTCGCAGTAAAAGAGGAAAATAAAGATCATACGTTCACAACAAAAGGTAAGATGGGCCTTGAATTAACCTATAACAAAGAATTATCTGGAAAAGACGGTAAAATTGAATACGAGACAGATGCTTTTAGTTATCTATTGCCAAATAGCGAAAAAATGGTGACACCCGCCAAAAATGGGGATGACATTTATTTAACAATAGATAAAACAATTCAAAGCTTTTTAGAGGAAGCGATGTCACAGGTTGAAAAGGAGTATAATCCTGAATCTATGACAGCTGTTGTAGCAGAACCGAAAACAGGAAAAATACTGGCGATGACCCAGCGCCCAACATTTAATCCTGATACACGTGAAGGGACAAATATGAAATGGCTGAACGATGTGATTGAGGAAACCATTGAACCAGGCTCAACAATGAAAACATTCACCCTTGCCTCAGCTATTGATACAAACACATGGCCTCCAAATGCTAAGTTTATGTCAGGTAGATATAAAGTTCTTGATCGTGAAGTTAGAGACCATAATAAAGGGCGTGGTTGGGGGCCTATAACCTATTTAGAAGGATTCCAGCGTTCATCAAATACGGCAATGGCACATTTATTAAAGCTTATTGGCGAGGATGTCTTTTATGATTATTTAGATAAATTTGGTTTTGGCAAGAAAACAGGTATTGATTTACCGAATGAGGCAGCAGGTACACTTTTATCAAAATACCCGATTCAACGTGTTACAACAACATTTGGTCAAGGCTCTACGGTTACGCCAATTCAGCTTGTTCAGGCGATGACAGCAATAGCGAATGATGGAAAAATGATGCAGCCTTATGTCATTGATCAAATTGTAGATCCATCGACAGGAAAAATCATTCAAAATCATAAGCCGATTGAAAAAGGACAGCCAGTTTCAGCTAACACAGCGAAGCAAGTAAGGGAAATCCTTGCATCTACTTTAACTGCTGAGCATGGGACAGCAAAGGACTTTATCCTTAATGAATATGAAGTTGCAGGTAAAACAGGAACTGCCCAAATACCGAAAGCAAGTGGTGGGTATCTTGCCAATGATTATCTGTATTCGTTCCTAGGAATGGCGCCAGTAGATAATCCCCAGCTTATTATGTATGTCTCAGTAACAAAACCTAAGCTTAAAATGGGGGAAAATGGTTCTGTCCCAGTGTCAAAAGTATTTAAGCCAGTTATGCTAAATAGTTTAAAGTATTTAAATGTTAATACAGAAGATGTCAAACAGGTGGATAATGCAGCAATCCAAGACTACACAGGTCAAAGTGCTGAGGCGGTACAGGTAGAGCTTGCAAATGATGGACTACAGCCAGTTGTTGTTGGAAGCGGTGGGAAAATCATTGACCAGTATCCGAAAGGTTCTCAAAAACTAATTAAAGGTAATTTTGTGTTTTTAAAAACAGAAGGTGATATCTCCCTACCAGATTTTACTGATTGGTCGTTGCGCAATGTACTTGTTTTCAAATCAATGGCTAATCTAGAGATAGAGGTTGTGGGTGAGGGCTTTGTAGCGAGCCAAAGTGTATCCGCAGGTACAGTAATTTCAGATAGTTCACCGATAGTTGTGAAGCTGAAAACACCAGCAGAAAGCTATATAAAAGACGTTGAAGCAACATCTGATGATGAAGCTGAACAAATTGTTGATCAATAGATACTGAATAGAAGTCCACTTTATTTCATACGTTGTAAAAAACAAGGTGTGATGTCGAATGAAGTGGATTTCTATCCATTCTAAAAAACGTTTACGTATTTTATATGTATTATTTATGTGTGTTGCAGTAGCCATTGTCATTAGATTGTTCTTCTTACAGGTACTAGATCAAAAAGAGCTGACAAAGAAGGCAGAAGAGAATTGGGACCGAGAAATTCCTTTTGCAAATGAACGTGGTCATATAACAGATCGTGATGGGCAAAGTATTGTCACAAATAAGCTTGCCCCCACTCTTTATTTCATGCCTTCTCAAAGCAAAGATATTGAAGGGGCTGCTGCGAAGATAGCACAGGTGCTCGGTGTTGATGAACAAAAGCTATTGGAGAAAATGAAGAAGAAAGAATATTTAGTGAAGTTGGCACCGGAAGGAAAAAATATTCCCTATGAAAAAGCGGTGCAGCTACAAGGAATGCAAATCGAAGGCTTATATAGTGGGGTCGATTATGCAAGGGATTACCCATACGGCACAATGCTCTCACGATTTTTAGGTTTTACAGGCTATGATGCCCAAGGGTTAGCAGGCATTGAATATGAATATGATAAACTACTCCAAGCTAATTCCTCTGCCATTCGCCTTTTTACAGACGCCAAGGGCAATAACTTACCAAATGTTGCAAGTGCTTGGAAGCCGGGAGAAGATGGAGCAACGATTGAGCTTTCAATTGATGTAGATGTGCAACAGGTCGTGGAGCGTGAATTATCTCAGGCTATGGAGCGTTATGAGGCTGACCAAGCGTTAGCTATTGCAATGAATCCCAACAATGGCGAG